>DATJOU010000295.1:0-2437 GCA_035506775.1 Solirubrobacteraceae bacterium
CCCGGGGGAATGGCGCGCGGTGGCGCGTCCCGGTGGGGGCCCGCCCCCGTGCCACTCGCCACTCCCGCCCCGTGCACCGCACAGGGAACAGTTATCACGTAGAGTTTTCATATCGCGAAGACTTTTCGTCGAATACGATGAAAAGTCTTCGCTGAACGAAAACTCTTCATGATAATCGCCGGACGCTGCGGTGATGACCGCGCCTGGCCCGGACCGCCGGGCACTCGGTCGGGTTACCGGGTGCCAGTGGTGTTATCGAGGATGCCGTGACACCGGAGGTAAGCGGCATTGTCGCATACGCATTTATTCTCAACGACCTTGCCCAGATGGCCTGGCGTGAGCTTCGGGCGTCGTTACCGTCACGAGATCTGTGCCTCGCGATGGGAGGCCTGATCCCGTTCGTCCGTCGTGACACTGGCAACACATGCATCGGCCCTCCGCCAGGCCAGTGGCCCGATGGCTAAGTGCCAGGCAAGCCGGCCCGCGGCTGTGACGATCCGCACGACCCCCAAGCACCACCGATGTTGTCGAGGCCGCATGACACGGGAGGTAAGCGGCTTAGCGCGTCGCGACGCCGAAATAACCGGTCGAGCGGCGACCTCATCCGGCGTCATTTCCGTGACTCATCTTCACTGTTAGTGACAATGAAATCGAGGCCGGATGGGGTGCTCATTGCCGCGCATTGGTGGCGGCGTCGCTGATCTGGGGTCCGTGGGTCAGAAGTTATTAGACGGACCGTAGACCGACGATGTCTTCCGTGTTAGTTTGTCCAGGCGATAGGCGGGCGCGCAGCGTGGCGCGGCCCGCAATAGCAGCGAAGTGGAGGGGTTGTATGGGAGCTTCTCGGAAATTGGCCGTAGCTCTTAGCGCGGCCGTGACAGTATTCACGGGACTGGGGGTAAGCGGCGCGGCGGTGGCACCGGCGGCCGCTGCCGTGGTCCAGGTGGTCCCATTCTCGACCGGGCATATCCTGGCGGCGGGCAACATGAAACAGCCACCGACCACGGCGCAATGCGAGTCGACCTTCGGTATCGCCTGCTACCAGGCGTTCCAGCTTGAGCAGGCCTACAACGAGTCCCCGCTGTTCTCCAGGGGGATTGAGGGACAAGGCGAGACGATCGTCATCGTCGACGCCTTCGGCTCTCCCTCGATCGCCTCGGACCTGCAGACCTTCGACGCGCAGATGAAACTGCCCAACCCGCCCTCCTTCAAGGTGATAACCCCCGAGGGCCCGATCACCACCAACGCCTCGAACTGCACGTCCACGTTCAGCCCGACCGGCCCTGACCTGTGCTCGGACTTCTACGGGTGGACCGACGAGACCAGCCTCGACGTCGAGTGGTCACACGCGATGGCGCCGAAGGCCAACATCCTCCTCGTCGAGACGCCGATGACGGAGACCGAGGGCATCTACGGGTTCCCCCAGATCATCGCGGCCGAGAACTACGTCATCAACCATCACCTCGGTGACGTGATCACCCAGAGCTTCGGTGCCAACGAGCAGACCTTCGCCAGCTCCGGCCAGATCCGCTCCCTCCGCTCGGCGTACTTCAACGCGGCCCAGCACGGGGTGACCGTGCTGGCGGCGACCGGCGACCAGGGTGCGACCGACGATGTCTGCGACCCGGCGTCCGGGTGCGCCAACCCAGACAACGTGATTTGCTGCAGCTCGACGAGGACGATCGACTGGCCGTCGTCGGACCCGCTGGTGACGGCCGTGGGTGGCACCCAACTGCACCTCGACGCCAACGGCAACCGGACCGCTCCCGACAGCGTCTGGAACGACCTGAGCTCCACCGTCGGTGTGACCGGTCCCGTCTACACCTGGGGATCGGGCGGCGGCGGCCATTCTGCCGTCTTCCAGCGCCCACGGTTCCAGAACGGCGTGGCGCGCACCGTCGGCGGCACCCGCAGCACGCCTGACATCGCGATGAGCGCCGCGGTCAACGGCGCTGTCGACTTCTACGACACCACCGACCCGGGCGTCGCGGGCTGGGGGATCGTGGGCGGCACCAGCGAGGCCTCCCCGCTCTTCTCCGGCATCGTGGCCCTGGCCGACCAGGTGGCGGGGCACCGCCTCGGCGACCTGAACCCGTCCCTGTACGCCATGGCCGAAAGGGGAGGGAACAACGGCATCGTGCCGATCTCCCAGGGGAACAACAGCTACACGTACTGCCTCGCTGCTGACATCTCCAGCAGCGACGACTCGTGTGCCTCGAGTTCCGACCTCGTGAGGGTCCGGGGCTTCCACGCCAACGGTACCTACAGCGAGGCGACCGGGTGGGGCACCGTGAACGCTGCCTCCTTCGTCCCGGCCCTGGCCCGCGCCGCGAGATAAGCGCAACAAGAAGCCGAACGTCCTTGACAGACGGCTGAGGGGAAGGGGCGGCCAGGTGCCGCCCCTTCTTCCTTCTGCGGTCACTCGTCCGGGTAGCGC
>DATJOU010000296.1:0-25188 GCA_035506775.1 Solirubrobacteraceae bacterium
CCCCGAGCTGGCCCGCGACGTGGGTCACGACGCGGGTGGCGATCGCGTTGTTGCGGACGGCCTCGACCGGGTTCGACTCCATCAGCCCCACGTGCTTGTAGGCGGCCGCGTGGAACACGATCGACGGGCGGTGCTCGGTGATCACCTCCCGCATGCGCTCCTCCTCCTTGCAGTCGGCGAGCACCGCCGCCAGCATCGAGGGGGGCACGTGGCGCTCGTCCTCGAGCTCCCGCTGGATCGAGAACAGGTTGTCCTCGGCGTGGTCCACGAGCACGATCCGGTGGGGCTCCACGCGGGCGATCTGGCGGCACAGCTCGGCCCCGATCGACCCCCCGGCGCCGGTCACCAGCACGACCTGTCCGGACAGGTAGGCGCCGACCTGGTCCAGCTCCATGTGCACCGGCTCGCGCCCGAGCACGTCCTCGACCCGCACCTCGCGCACCTGGCGGGCGAGCGCGCCGCGCGTCTGCAGCAGCTCGAAGAGGGTCGGCAGGGTCCGCACCGGGATCCCCCGGGTGCGGCACTCACGGACGATGCGGGCGCGCGTGGAGCCGGGGGCCGAGGGGATCGCGATGATCACTTCGCCGGGTTCGACTTCGTCGAGGATCCGGGGGAGGTCGCTCTCCGTGTTCCCGCGCACCGGCAGGCCGTCGATCCGCAGCCCGCGCTTGCGTGGGTCGTCGTCGAGGAAGCCCACGGGGGCGAGGCCGAGCTCGCGGTTGCGAAGGATCTCGCGGACCACCATCCGCCCCCCCTCCCCGGCGCCGGCGATCAGGACCGTGCGCTGGCCGCGGCGCTCGCCGCGGAAGGCCGCCAGCGGGCGGCGCTCGTAGATGCTGCGGGTGAGCGCCCGCAGGCCCACCAGGAACACGATCGCGAGCAGCGCGAACAGGACGATCACCCCGTTCGGGAGCACCACCGCCACCGTGCTGCGGTGGGGGTAGCGGTCGACCGGACGCAGCACCTCGATCGTCACGGCGGTGACCAGCACGATCACGATCACGGCCTTCACGAGCGTCTCGTAGTCGCGCTGGCCGGCGAAGCGGTAGCGGCGCTGGTAGACGCGGAACAGGGTCAGCACGACGATGCTGAGCGCCACCACCCACCAGATCGTGTCTTCGCGCAGGTGGACGTAGTAGCTGGGGAAGTAGCGAGGTCCCCCGCTGTTGAAGCGAAGCTGGAAGGCGAGGTAATACGCGAGCCCGACGAGCACTCCATCGACGACCAGCTGCGCGAGCATGTATCGGTGAAGCGGAGGGGCCGCCGAACGCATACGTCGGCGCATCGCAGGGATTGTACGGCCAGGAGGCGACTTAGACGGCAAATGTTGCGGCCCTGAGCCGCTTCACCCAAGGGCGGTGAGGGCGAGGTCGAGCAGCACCCGGGGGTCGCGGCGAACCCGTGGCGGGGGCTGCCCGGCGGCCCGCAGGTGCAGATCGAGCTGATCGGGGCTCGACAGCGGGAGCAGCCGGCCGTCGGCGAGCAGGCGTTCATCGACCGCTCCCAGCCTGCCGGCGAAGGTCGTGTAGGCGGGCGTTCCGAGGGCGACGGCCTCACGGTTCATGGTGCCCCCGGCCGACACCACGACGTCCGCGAACGCGCACAGCGACTGGGCGTCGACCACGTGGGCGGGGACGAGCAGCCCCGGCATCGCGCTCAGCGCGCTCGCCTGGGAGGCCACCCGGGGGAGCACCACGCAGTGCAGCTCGCCGGACACCGCGGAGGCGTCCAGGCGCCGCAACAGGTCGGCGAACAGGTCGTTCTCGAAGCGGTGGTAGAGGGACACCTCGGGGGGCGTTCGCACGACCACCAGCGGACGGTCACGGTCGAGGCCGAGCTGTTCGAGGGCCCGCTCGTCGGGCTCGAAGTCGCTCAGGTAGTACTCCTCCTTGAGGCCCTCATAGCGACGCAGCTTGCCCGTCGCCCCATAGCGGGCCAGGCGCTCGGGCGGGATCGCGTCGGGGACCACCACGGCGCGGGCGAGCCGGCAGTTGATCGTGTGCTGGACCGTGGCCCACTCGTAGTCGAACATCGTCGCGCTGGGGATCCGCAGCGCCGCGGCGGCGACGGAGATGTCGTTGGAGCCGTGGCCGAGGGCGAGGTCGAACGGCGGCGCGCCCCGGCGGCGGTGGCGGCGGGCGTAGCGGATCAGCGCCAGCGAGCGGGACGCGAGCCCCAGCGCCTTGGAGCCGATGCGCTCGCCGCGGTGGTGACCGATGGCGGTGTGGTCGATCCCGAAGCGATCGCACAGCTCGAGCGTCTGCGAGAAGTCCCGCGCGGTCACGCTCACCTCGTGGCCGTCGGCGCGCAGCAGCTCGATCAGGGGGCGCAGGACGAGCACGTGGGGGCTGTTGGTGAGGTCGACCCAGACACGCATCGCGCCAGTATCGTTTTCCGCCGTGCTCGACGCCGTCGTGGTACTCGCATCCGTCTCCGAAACGATCGTCAACGAAACGGCGAAGTTCGTCGGCGAAGCCGGGCTGCCCGGGATCTTCGTCCTGATGGCGCTGTCGAGCGCCTGCATCCCGATCCCCTCCGAGGTGGTGATGCTGTTCGCAGGCTTCGCCGTGGCCGACCCGGTCCAGGCGGGCAGCCACCACCACATGACGACGCTCGGGATCGTGCTGGCGGGTCTGCTCGGGACGATCGTCGGTTCGTGGGTGGCCTACGCGGTAGGACGGGGGGGCCGGCTGGAGCTGTTCGAACGCCACGGCGATCGCTTCCACATGGGGCCGGCCCAGATCGAGAAGGCCGACCGCTGGTTCAAACGCCACGGCGACCCGGTGGTGGCGTTCGGGCGCGTGATCCCGGTGGTGCGGGCGTTCGTCTCGCTGCCGGCGGGGATCGCGCGCATGCCGGTGATCCGCTTCACGGTCTACTCGCTGGTCGGGACCGCGTTCTGGGTGGTACCGCTGGCCCTCGCCGGTGAAGCCCTCGGGAGCGACTGGAAGACCGTCCGCAAAGCCTTCGAGTACGTCGACTACGTGATCCTCGTGCTGGTCGTGGTGGGGATCGTCTACCTGATCGTGCGCCGGCGGCGGGAACGTAGGCGCCCCGCCACCGATGCGGCGGGCTGAGCGGGAGCTCCCGCTCCGACAGGCCGTTGCGCTCGGCCTCCTGCAGGGCCCAACGGAGCTGTTGCCGGTCTCCTCCTCGGCCCACACGACGCTGCTGCCGTGGCTGGCCGGGTGGAGCTACGGGGACCTCGACGACGAGCTGCGCAAGGGCTTCGAGGTGGCGCTCCACGCGGGCACGGCGACGGCGCTGGTGCTGCTGGCCGGGCGTGAGCTCGCCGGCGACACCGCCGCCATGCTGCGGAGGCGACCACGTGCCCTGATGCTGGCGCTGGCCCCGCCGGCGCTCGCCGGCCTGCTGCTCGGCCCGCGCATCGAACGGGACCTCGGCGAGCCGCCGTGGATCGCGCTGGCGCTCGCGGCCGGCTCGGTCGCGATGGCGGGGGCGGAGCTGCGCGGACGGCGGGCCCCCGGCCAGTACGGGGGGCGGCACTTCGGCCAGGAGGGGGCTGCGGACGGGCTGGCGCTCGGGCTCGCCCAGGCGCTCGCGCTGGTCCCGGGGATCTCCCGCAGCGGAGCCTCGATCGGTGCCGCCCGCTGGCGTGGCTTTACCCGCGAGGACGCCCACCGGCTGTCGTGGACCGTGGCCCTGCCGGTGATCGCGGGGGCGTCGCTGCTGCAGGGGCTGCGCCTGCGGAGGGTGGGGATCCCGGCCTCGATGGGGGCCTCGATGGCCGCCGGGGCGGGAGCGGCCTTCTGCTCGACGCTGGGAGCCGGGGCGCTGCTGCGAGGGCGCCTGCGCGGCTGCCCTCCGTGGCCCTTCGTCCTCTACCGCGGCGCGCTGGCCGGATGGGTGGCCCTGCGCGCAAACGCCCGCCGGTAGCTGGAAGATAGGGAGAGCAACGATGCCCGTGCTTGGTGAGTCGATCGGCGGTCGCTACCGGCTCGACGTGGTGATCGGCCGGGGCGGGATGTCAACGGTGTACCGCGCCTTCGACACGGTGCTCGAGCGTCCGGTGGCGATCAAGCTGATGCACCCCGGGGTGGCGGCCGACGCCGACCAGCTCGAGCGCTTCCGGCGCGAGGCGCGGCTGGTGGCACGGCTCAGCCACCCGCACGTGGTGACGGTGATCGACGCCGGCGAGCAGCCCCCGAGCGGCGACGGGAACGGGGACGGCGACGGCCCGGACCCCGACATCCCGTGTCCGTACATCGTGTTCGAGTACGTCGAGGGGGAGACGCTGAAGGACCTGATCCGGCGTGAGGGCCCGTTGGAGATCCCCCAGGCGGTGGCCTACGCGCTGGAGCTGGCGCGGGCACTCGGGGCCGCCCACGCACACGACCTCGTGCACCGCGACGTCAAGCCCCAGAACATCCTCATCACCGACGAAGGGGCGGCCAAGATCACCGATTTCGGCATCGCCCGCCCGCTCACCGAGGCGGCCCTCACGATGCCGGGGCGGGTGCTCGCGACGACCGACTACATCGCCCCCGAGCAGGCGCTCGGGGAACCAGTCAGTGGGCGCTCGGACCTGTACTCGCTGGGGATCGTGCTGTTCGAGATGCTGACCGGCGACGTCCCCTTCCACGGCGAGTCCGCCGTGGCCGTGGCGATGAAGCACGTGCGCGAGGAGGTGCCCGACGTGCAGCGCCTGCGGCCCGGGGTGTCAGCCGCCACGGCCGCCGTGGTCGAGCGGGCGACGGAGAAGGACCCCGCCCGGCGCTACCCCGACGCCGACAGCATGGCCGCCGACCTCGAGCAGGCGCTGGCGCTCGAGACCTCGCGCTCGGGACAGGCGACCGGTGAGGTGACCTCGGTGCTGCGGACGCTGCCGGGGGAGGCGCGGGGACGGGTCCCCTGGCGCGTGCGCCACCCGATGCTGACGGCCGTCTCGGTGGGGGTGGTGATCCTGGCGGTGGTCGCGGGGGCGCTGTTGGCGGCCTTCGGACTGACCCACCGGGGAGCCGGCGTGGGGCCGGCGCCGCCGGCCAGCACCGGCCTGCACGAGGTCGCCCTGGCCCAGAACGCGGCCCACGACTACAACCCGTTCGGCACCGGACCGGAAAACCGCGACCAGGTCGGCAACGTCATCGACGACGACCCCAACACCACCTGGAGCACCGAGCAGTACTACTCCGGGACGCTGGAAAAGGCGGGCGGGGTCGGCCTCGGGATCTACCTGGACGCCTCCCCCGGCCTGTCCGCGAGGGCGGTCGAGGTGCAGACGCCGACGCCCGGCTTCCCGATGCAGGTGTACGTGGCCAACAGCATCGACCTGAACTACCCGTTCGGCAGCTCGGTCCCGCTGAAGGCAAGGGGCTGGCAGGGGCCGGTCGCCTCCACCCCCCACGTGCACAGCGGGGAACGGATCCCGATCGACCTCCACGGTGGGAGCTACCGCTACTACCTGCTGTGGCTGACCGGGCTGCCCCCCGGCCGCCAGTCGGCGGCGATCGCCGAGGTGTCGCTGTTCAGCTGACCGCTCAGTGGCGCAGCCCCGCCAGGCGGCGGTGGCGCTCACGGGCCAGCCGGCAGAGGCGCTCGACCAGCTGCGGGTAGGGGATGCCGGCGGCCTCGACGAGCTTCGCGTACACGCTGGTGGGGGTGAAGCCGGGCATCGTGTTGAGCTCGTTGACGAGCACCCGCTCGCCGTCCACGAAGAAGTCCACCCTCGCAAGGCCCTCGCAGCCGGCGGCGGCGAACACCTCGAGCGCCAGCCCCCGCGCGCGGCTCTCCGCCGCCGGTGGGATACGGGCCGGGACGATCAGCTGCATCCCCCCGGGGGCGTACTTGGCCTCGTAGTCGTACCACTCGCCCCCGAACACGATCTCGCCCAGCGGCGAGGCCAGCGTCGCCCCGTCGCCGTCGCCGTCGCCGTCGCCGGGCAGCCTCCCGAGCACCGCACACTCGACCTCGCGGCCCGGGGCGGCCGCCTCGACGATCACGCGCTCGTCGTGGGAGAAGCCCTGCTCGATGGCCGCGTCCAACTCCTCGGGGGCGGTGACCTTGACGATCCCCACCGAGGACCCGAGGTGGGCCGGCTTCACGAACACCGGCAGACCGAGACGCTCGAGCAGCTCCGCATTGGACGGCCCGGAGCCGAGCCCGCCCGTGGAGACGGACAGCCCCACAAAGTCGACCTGTGGGACCCCCGACGCGCTCATCAGCTCTTTGAAGAGGATCTTGTCCAGGCTCACGGCCGAGGCCGCGACCGCCGAGCCGACGTAGGGGATGGCGAGCGTCTCGAGCATCCCCTGGACGGTGCCGTCCTCCCCGAAGGGGCCGTGGAGGACCGGGAAGGCGACGTCGGCCCCCAGCAGCCCGTGACCGGGTGTGGGGCTCAGCAGCTCGCCGTCGCAGCGCCACTCGCCCTCGCGGGAGATCTCGACCCACAACACCTGGTGGCCGCCGGCGAGGAGGCCCTCGCGGACCGCCCGACCGGAGGACAGCGAGACCTCGTGCTCGGAGGAGCGCCCGCCGGCCAGGACCGCCACGCGCAGGGGGCTCTCGCGGGTGTGTCCGTTGGCGGCCGTCACGGCGTCGGCGCGGAGCCCTGGCTCGGCGTGGTCGGCCCGGTGGTGGTCGTGGTGGTGGTCGGGGTGGTGGAGCCACCCCCGGAGACGCCGACGAACAGCCTCACGGTGGTGCCCTTGTCGACGTGGGTCCCGCCGCTCGGGCTCTGGCGCAGGACCTTGCCCACGTTCGACGCTTCGCCGGTCACCACCGAGGACACCTGTGGGGTCAGACCCGCTCGTTCGAGGGATTCTTCGGCGGACAGCTCGCTGCGCCCCACGACCGTCGGGACGGCCACCTGTTTGGCCTTCGGGGCCTGCGCCACCACCAGGTCGATCTTCGTGTCGGCGCGCACTTCGCTGCCGGGTTTCGGTTCCTGGCTGAGCACCGTCCCGGGAGACTGGGAGGAGGACGGCTGGCGGGTGACGGTCCCGTTGGCGAGGCCGGCGTCGGCGATCGCCGCCTGCGCGGAGGACAGGCTCTCGCCGGTGAGGTCGGGGACGCTGATCAGGGCCGGCCCGCTGGAGACCAGCACGATCACGGTGCTGCCCTGGCGGTCCACCGTGCCGGCCGGGGGTTCGGTCCCGATCACGATCCCCACCGGGACGGTCGCGTTGGCGGTGTTGCGCACCTCGGGCACGAAGCCGGCGGCGTGGAGGTGGGCGCTGGCTTCGCCCGGGTGCAGCCCGTGCACGTCGGGGAGGGCCACGTTGGCCGGACCGGAGGAGACGACGATCTTGACCGTCGAGCCCTTTTCGGCCGAGCTGCCGGCGGGCGGGGACTGGGTCACGACCAGACCCGTGGAGACCCTCACGCTGGGGGCGAGCGTGGGGTTGGCCTGCAGCCCGGCGCGGTGCAGGGAGAGGATCGCCGCCTGTTCGGTCTGGCCGGCCACCCGCGGGACGGTGACCTCCTTCTTGCCCTGGGTGAGCAGCAGCGCGGCGGTGATGCCGGCCACCACCACAGCCGCGACCAGGGCCCACAGCCACCAGCGGCGGCGGATGCGTTCCTCCGAGGGAGGCTCGTCCTCGTCGGACGGGCCCAGCGGGGGCACCACCAGCATCGAGCCGGTCGCCGGAGGCTGGTCGGCGAGCGCCGTGGCGGCGGTGGGATAGGCGGCGGGGATGGCGGCGCCCTGGTAGGCGCGCAGCACCTCGCGCTCACGTTCGAGGGCCACGATCAGCTCGTCGGCGTCGCCGTAGCGCTGGGAGGGATCCTTGGCCAGGGCACGCATCACCACGGCGTCGAGCGAGGGTGGGATGGCCTGGTTCAGCTCGCTCGGCGGACGGGGGGCGGCCGAGACCTGCTTGTAGGCGATCGCGACCGCCGATTCGCCCTCGAACGGCACCACCCCCGTGAGCAGCTCGTAGAGGATCACGCCGACCGAGTACAGGTCCGAGGCGCTGCTGACGGCGAATCCCTGGGCCTGCTCCGGTGACAGGTACTGGGCGGTCCCCATCACCGACCCGGTGAGGGTCATGTCGGACGCCCCCGCGCGGGCGATGCCGAAGTCGGTCACCCGTGCCCGCCCCTCTTCGTCGAGGATCACGTTGTGGGGCTTCAGGTCGCGGTGGATGACCCCGCGGCGGTGGGCGAAGCGGGCGGCGCGGAGGATCTGCACGACGATGTCGATCGCGGTCACCGGGTCCAGCGCGCCGTCCTCGCGGATGATCGCCTTCAGGGAGCGCCCGGCGACGTACTCCATCGCGATGTAGTAGGTGCCGTTCCACTCCCCGCGGTCGAAGATGCCGACGATGTTGGGGTGGGACAGCGCCGCCGCGCTGGAGGCCTCGCGCTTGAAGCGCTCGACGAACTCGTGGTCCTCGGCGAAGTGGTGGTGGAGGACCTTCACCGCCAGGTGCCTGCCGAGCAGCTGGTCCTGGGCGAGGTACACCTCGGCCATGCCACCCGAGCCGAGCCGCGAGATCACCCGGTAGCGGCCGTCGATGATGGTGTCGGGCTCGATCATCGCAGCAGGCTTTCCATCACTTCACGGGCCACCGGGGCGGCGAACGAGGCGCCCTGGCCGGGGACGGCCTGGAGCGTGACCGCGACGGCCACGCGGGGGGTGCCGACGGGGGCGAAGGAGATGAACCAGACGTTGTTGATGGCGTTGCCGATCTGGGTCTCGGCGGTGCCGGTCTTGCCGGCCACGGCGACTCCGGGGATCTGGGCGGAGGTGCCGGTTCCTTCTTCCACGACCTTCTGCATCATCCCGGCCACGGACTTGGCGGTCGAGGGTTTCATCACCACCGACTGGAGCCGCGGGTCGATCGTCTCCACGTTGCGCCCTTCAGAGTCCACGATGCGGCTCGTGAGGTGGGGAGCCATCAGGCGCCCGCCGTTGGCGACGGCGGACGCGACCTGGGCCATCTGCAGGGCGGTGACCTCGAGTTTGTCCTGGCCGATGCCCATGCGCCCGACGTCCACCTGGGGGCTGGTCGGAGCGATCACCCGCCCGTGGGAGTACTCCCCGCTGACCGACATTTCGTCGGACGGGTAGTCCAGCTCGGGCTCGCGGTTGAAGCCGAAGCGGCGCATGTAGCGGCCGAGAATGCCCTTGCCGAGGCTGACGGCGACCTGGGCGTAGACGGTGTTGACCGAGTGCACGAGCGCCTCGGTGAGGGTGATGTCGCCGAAGCTCTCGTGCTGGTCGTTGGACAGGGGAATCCCCGAGATGAGCACCCCGTTGCGGCCGCTGACGACCGATTCGGGGGTGTAGCGGCCGGTGTCGATGGCCGCTGTGGCGGTGACCACCTTGAACGTCGAACCGGGGGCGTAGCCGTCCTGGACGGCGCGGTTGACGAGCTCTCCGGAGCTGTTGCGCGACACCCTGGCGAGCCCGCCCGGGTAGCGCAGGGCGTTGGGTTCGTAGGAGGGGTTGGAGACCATCACGCGGACCGCCCCGGTGCGTGGGTCGAGCGCGACGACGGCGCCGTGGTGTTCGCCGAGGGCCCGTTCGGCCACCCGCTGGGCGGTCGGGTCGAGCGAGGTGACGACCTTGTCGCCGACCGGTTTGATCCCCTGGAGCTGGTTGAGGATGGTCTGCAGGTTGCTCTGCGTCTGGCCCTCGAGGACGTTGTTGCGATAGCGCTCCAGCCCGGTCGCCCCGAGTTCGGTGAAGTAGTAGCCGAGCGGGTGGGCGAACAGCGACCCGGTCGGGTAGGTGCGCGAGTAGGTGCCTTCGCGGCCGGGGAGGCTGCGGGCGAGCACGGCTCCGTTGGCGGCCAGGATTTCGCCGCGTTTGATCTTTTCCTGCTCCAGCAGCTGGCGGGCGTTGAGTGGGTTGCTGCGCAGCGAGGAGGCTTCGAACACGGTCCACCGCGAGGTGAACGCCACCAGCAGCGCGAACAGCACCGCGACGAACGCGAACAGGCGTGTGATGGGACGGTTCACGGCTCGCTACCCGCCACCTTCGAGCTGGCCGAGTTCGAGGCTGCGGATCAGCGAAGCCGCGTCGCCTTCGGAGTGCAGGTGGTGGTTCAGCAGCGTCTTGCGGCGGGCCGCGGGAATCGTCGCGGCGCCCACCCCGGAGGTGTATTTCGCCGAGTACAGGTTCAGGCCGCCCGGGAGCTGGTAGGGGATCCCCTGATAGAGGGTCACCAGCCCGGCGGAGTTGGTACCGATGAAGTACACGTTCTGCCAGGCGATGTAGGCGCCGGCCGCCACCAGCCCGAGCACCACCAGCGTGAACACGAGCGCCCCGAGGTGGGGCCCCCGCCGGCGCCTGGTCCGCTCCCGCGCCGGTCCGGGGACCCTCGGCAGCCGCCGCCGGGCGGGCGCCTGCTGGGCCACCGCGGTGCCCGCCGCCACCGCCCCGCCGGCGGCTCCGGGGCTGTGCCCGGCCGGTCCGCCCTCGCCCACGGAGTCCAGGTCGCCTGCGGGTCCCGTCCCCTCCTCCTGAGCCGGGGCGTGCCCGTGGGCCGCGGTGTCGGACGGCGCGGTCACGGCGGGCATGCCGATCACCGTGTCGCCGTCGCCGCCTCCGTCGGGTGCGGGCACGCCGACCTCCTTCAGGCGCAGCAGCACGACCGTCACGTTGTCCCGCCCACCGGCGTCGTTGGCCGCCTTGATGAGGGCCTCGCCGGCGTCGCGGAGCTGCGAATGGGAGTTCAGGATGGCGGCGATGTCCTCCTCGGAGATCATCGTCGTGAGGCCGTCGCTGCACAGCAGGTAGAGGTCGCCGGCGCGGGCCTGGAAGGAGCGGGTGTCCACGTCGACGGCGCCTTCGGGCCCCAGCGCGCGGGTGATGACCGAGCGCTGGGGGTGCTCGACCGCCTCCTCCGGGGTCAGCCGGCCCTGGCGCATCAGCTCGTCCACGAGCGTGTGGTCGTCGGTCAGGCGCAGGAGCTTGCCCTCGCGCAGGCAGTAGGCACGGCTGTCGCCGACGTGGGCGATGGCGACCTCGTGCTCGCCCACGTAGAGGGCCGTGAGGGTGGTGCCCATGCCCGCCTGCTCGGCGTTGGAGTGGGAAAGGGAGTGGATGCGCTCGTTGGCCGAGCGGGCGAGCTCGGCCAGCTCGTGCTCGGGGTGGGCGGCGTCGGAGAGGCCGGGCTGGAAGGCCTCGACCGCGATCCGCGAGGCGACCTCGCCGGCCTGTGCCCCGCCCATCCCGTCGGCCACCACGAACAGCGGGGCACGGGCGAACAGCGAGTCCTCGTTGGCCCGTCGCTGGCGCCCGGTGTCGGTTGCCGTGTAGTAGTCGTCGACCCTGAGCATGTGCCTCAGTCGACCTCGAAGCTGAATTCGCTCTCGCCGATCCGGACGCGGTCACCCGGGTGCAGAGGGCGTGGGCTTTCGAGCAGCTCCTCGTTCAGATAGGTCCCGTTGGTCGAGCCGAGGTCTTCGATCACGACCGAGTTGCCCTGCTCGTAGATGCGGGCGTGGCGGGAGGACGCGAAGGGATCGTCGATCCGGATCTCGGCCTGGTCGCCGCGGCCGACGACGAGCTGTGAGTCGAGGTCGTAGATCATCCCGGAGTCGTGGCCCGGGGCCCGCTCGACGACCAGGCGGGGGGCCCGCTCGGTGATCTGGGCACCGCCGAGCGAGGAGGCCGAGTACATGCCGGTGGCGTCCGGGGGCAGCGAGCGCGGATCGGGCCCGGTCGGGGCCGAGGAGCCCGAGCGGAGGTCGCGGCGGGAGCTGCGGACGACCCACAGGAGGAACAGGTACAGGACGGCCAGAAAGCCGAACTTGAGGGCCACGGATACGGGTTCAACCGAGTTCATCCAAGTTCGAAGACGACCTCGGTCGAGCCGAGCTCGAGCCGGTCGCCGTCCTGCAACGGCTGCGGCCCCCGGATCCGGTGGCCGTTGAGGAGGACCCCGTTGGTGGAGCCGAGGTCCGCCACGATCCAGCCGTCGTCGTCCGGGCGCAGCTCCGCGTGCTGGCGGGAGACGCCGGCGTCCTCGAGCACGATCGCGCAGTCGCGGCTGCGACCGATGGTCCCCCCGTCGGCCGGCACCAGCAGGCGGCGCCCGCCGAGGGCCAGCAGGGCGCGGGGGGGACGGCGTCGGGCCTGGGCCTCCTTGACCGGCCCCCGCAGGCGGGCGGAGGCGCTGTAGATCATCGTGCTGCCGTGCTCGTCGGGTCCGCCGGTGACCGGGACGGGCTGCCCCTCGGGCTCCTCGGGAGGTCGCACGAGGCTGGCCTGGATCCCGAATTCGCCCAGCGCGAGGTCGTCGTCGGTGTGGAACACGATCCTGGGCTGGGAGGCCATGATCAGGTCCTCGCGGCGGGCGTGCTCGAGCAGGTAGCCGCTCAGCTCGTCGATCACCTCCTGTTCGATGCCGCGGTAGCGGGCGCGGTCCTGGGGTGAGAGCCACACCGCGTACTCGTTCGGCACATACACGCGGGAGACCGAGAACGTGCGGTGGGAGTCCATCTCGCGGGCCAGCTTGCGGGCCAGTTCCATGGGACGGACCTCCGAGCGGAACATGCGCCCGAAGGTTCCCTCGACGAGGTTCGCGATCGTCGTCTCGACGCTCTTCAACAGGTTCATGGCGGGCCGGGCTAGGACCGGCGAAGGCGCCGGCTCTCGAGAGCCATGCTACGCGGACTGGCGGGCCGCAGGACCGCGAAGCGCGCGCCCCACGAGCGCGATGGAGGCCCCGAGCAGGGCCCCCAGCACGGCCCCGCGGGGCTGGGCGTGGGTGCCGGCGGAGAGACCCGCGTCGAGCATCGGTCCGAACAGCACCAGAGCCAGGGCCCACAGGCCCGCCGCGATCGCGTCGAGCAGCGGTTCGCGCCCGCGAACGATCCAGGGGAGCACCAGGGCCGCACCCGCCCACAGCAGCGCGCCCAGCAGCACGGCGACGCTGAACGCCGGGGCGACCACGTGGGTGGCGGCCTGGGTGAGGGATTCCTCCCACACGTGGGTCGGGGGCGTCCCGGAATGGGGGGGCAGCCACAGCCGGGCCGACAGCAGGGGTCCGGCCAGCGTCAGCCACCAGTACCCGAGAGCCCCCCGCAGGGCCCGCTCGGAGGGGGACCGGGCCTGTCCGGCGACGGCCGGGAACGCTCCCCCGAGCCCCGCCAGCCCGAGCACCGGGGCGAGCCCGCACCAGAGGCGACCGAAGGGGACGCGGGCACCCCGCCCGTGACCGCTCAGCAGCATCAGGGCCGGGAGCACGGCGGCGAGCAGCACCAGCGAGACGCCGATCCGCCCGGCGATCGCCTCCCAGCAGCACAGCGCGATCAGCCCCGCCAGCGCGAGCCTCCGGGGAAGCCCCCCGCGGGTGCCGGCGACGGGCTGGGCGGGGGCCGCGTGCTCGTGGACGGCCGGGAGGGGTACGTGGGGAAGGGGCGCCGGGTGGGCGGCCACGGCGGCGTGGGGGGCGGCCGCCGCTTCGCGGGCGCCCGCGTGGGGGTGGGCGGCCGGCGCACGGGTGGGGGGCTGCGCCGCCTGCCGCTGGAGGCCCTCCAGCGCGCGGCCCAGGTCCACCAGGCGGCCCCGGGCGCCGGGGGAGGGGGCAAGGGCGGTGTCGATCGCGGAGGCCAGGGAGATGGGGAGGTCCGGACGCCGGCTGCGCAGCGGCTCCACCGGGCGGCCGATCCGGCGGGCGGTCTCGGCCGGGTTGGCACCCCGGACCGGGTTGGTCCCGGACAGTGCCTCGTACAGCACGAGGGCCAGCGAGTAGAGGTCCGCCGGCTCGCCCGCGGGCTTGCCCTCTGACTGCTCGGGGGCCATGTAGGCGAGCGTCCCGAGCACGTCGCCGGTGCGGGTCAGGATGTCCTCGCCCGCCAGGCTGGCGCCGCCGAAGTCGGTCAGCTTGGCGGCTTGCAGGGGCTGCTCCGGACGGTCCGGCACGAGCACGTTCTGGGGCTTGATGTCGCGGTGGATCACGCCGCGGGCGTGGGCGTGGACAAGGGCGGCGCAGAGGGCGACTCCGATCTCGAGCACGCGGCCGTCGGGGAGGTACCCGTCCGCGATCAGGCCCGCGAGGGTGCGGCCCTCGACGAGCTCGGAGATGAGGTACATGTCCCCATCGCGGACGCAGGCCTCGTACAGGGCGACGATCGCCGGGTGGGACAGGCGGGCGCAGGCCAGGGCCTCGCGGGTCGCCCGCTCGCCGTCGCCGCCCGCCCGCAGAGGGATCCGCTTGACGGCCACCTCGCGCTGGAGCAGCTCGTCGGAGGCCCGCCACACGACGCCGAAGCCGCCCGCGCCGAGGCGCTCGTGCAGCCGGTAGCGTCCGAGCACCAGCTCCCGGGGCCCGTCCGGACCGGGGTCGGAGCGGCCCATGATCCGCCGGGTGGGGGCCTCGAGCGTGGGCTCGGGCGGGTGGCCCCGGCGGGCGAGGAGGGTGCGTTGCGAGTCCACCGGATTGCGCGTTCGCCGCGCCGGGCGCCACTCCTTGCGGAGGGGACCTCGAATTGGATCGGGATGAGCGGGAACTTGCAGCGAAATACGGCGACGGGAGCGCCAGTCATACTTCGCCTGCTCGTGAAGTACCTGCAAAGGCGGTGCACTTTTGTCGTTCTTTGACGACGACGGGGAGGAGACGGCACAACAGGCGGCCGCCAGACCGGCGCAGCCGCGGCGGCCGCGTCCCCGCAGCCCCGGGGGCGGTGGTCCCGGAGGGGTGGACGAGCACACCCTCATCGTTCGCCGCCGGATCGCCCTCGGAGTGGGCGTGCTGCTGCTGATCGTGATCGTGCTGGTCGTCAACGGATGCGTCAAGAGCGAAAAAACGCAGGCCCTGAAGAACTACAACCAGTCGGTCAGCACGATCGCCCGAGAATCGGGCGAACAGGTGGCGACGCCGCTGTTCACGACCCTCGCCAGCGCCTCCAGCAAGCAGGCGCTGGAAGTCGAGGAGCAGGTGGACCAGCTGCGGATCCAGGCGCAGAACTTCGCCTCCCGGGTGCAGGGCCTGAGCGTCCCCAGCGAGATGGAGGAAGCCCAGCGCAAGCTGCTGCTGGCCTACAACCTGCGGGTCGAAACGATCGAGAAGCTGTCGGCGCTGCTCCCGAAGGCCCTCGGCGGGAAGGACAAACAGTCGATCGAATACATCGCCGGGGCGATGGAGATGTTCCTCGCCTCCGACGTCCTGTACTCCCAGAGGGTCGCTCCGGAGATCCAGGAGACGCTCGCCGAACACGGCGTCCACGGCATCTCGACCAGCCCCTCCCGGTTCCTGCCGAACCTCGGGTGGCTGGAACCGAGCACGGTCAGCTCCAGGCTCACCGGCCAGAGCAGCCAGAGCACGACGACCACCGGCGGCACCCACGGGAGCGCCCTGAAGGGCGTCAGCGTCGGCTCGACCGAACTGGCCCCCGAACCGACCCTCAACCACCTCAGCGGCGGCGGCAGCCCGACGTTCGCGGTGTCGGTCGAAAACTCCGGGGAATCGACGTCCACCAACGTCAAGGTGACCGTGACCGTGTCGGCCGGGGGCAAGCAGTACAAGTCCTCGGGGACGATCGAAAAGCTCGAAGCGGGCAAGACCTCCCCGGCCCAGGTGACCGTCACGGGGATCCCCACGGGGGCGGCCGCGAAAGTCGAAGCCAACGTGGAAGGCGTCCCGGGGGAGACCAACCTCGAAAACAACAAGGGCAGCTTCCTGGCGATCTTCGAATAGGGAGCCGCCGAAGGGCGCCGCCCAGGCGCCCGCGGAGGCCCTCGGGGCGCCCTCCCGGCGGGCACCCCCGGCGGCCCCGCCCAGGAGGCCCCTCACGCATTTCAGGGGCTTTTGCAGCGATTTCGGACACGGCAGGGCCGCTCGCGACTCCTTCCCGGCACGTGAGAAAAGGGCCCGTCGAGGCGTTCGCGCGCCCCTGGGGAGCTTAAAGCCGGACCTTGCCGGATAGAGGCATTGCCTATCGCCGGAGGACTTGATAGGTTTGCGGGGCTTTAAGCCTTCGCTGGATCCCGCCGGGGGTGGGTCTCGGAGGTTCGTCTCGGCTGAACCGAGACGTAGATTGCCACCAAAAACACTGGAGGAAAGTCATGGAGAGACGCAATCTTCTGGCGGGGCTTGCTGTGCTAGCGCTCAGCTTGTTCCTCCTGAGCGGTACCGCGTTCGCACATGCGACCCACCACAAGAAGGCCAAGCCTCACGTGGGCGGCGACCCGGCCGAAACGTGCGTCGTGAAGGCGCTACCCGACAGCTTCATGGACCAGGGTGAGTTCGCGAACGCCTCGAGCGTCGCGGACATCATCGAAGTCGGGTGTGAAGAAGTCTACGCCGAGCAGTCGGTGCAGATCAGCGCAAACGAGCTCTACAGCCGTTGCGACCAGAAGCTGTACTGGCGTACGCCGCACAGCCAGACGTACTTCACGACGGGCCCGAACTTCAAAGTCCGGCTCGACAACGACGGTAACGCCACGGCGATCGTGATCGGCGGTCCCTCGTGTGCGGCGGGCGAAAGCCTGATCGCCGCTCACCTGGAAGTCGCACCGTTCACGACCACCACGACGGCCTTTACGGTGCTGCCGCCACGGCCGACGGAACCGGGCGTGAAAGCCGAACCGCCCGCCAAGATCGAGGGTGAGGAATACAGCGACGTCGCGACCATCGTCGAGGTGGAGTTCCCGCCCGTGTTCGCCGAGGAACCGGTCAACGTGAACAGCAACGAGTTCTACTCGCGCTGCCACAACTCGCCGAAAACCGAAGCGATCATCATGGTCGATGGCAAACCGTACGTGTTCCACAGCCTCGAAGAAGGGACGCTGTTCCTCGACAACGACGGTAATGCGTTCGCGGTGCTGGTCGGCAACTCGTCCTGCGCAGCGGGTACGAGCATGATCGAAGCCAGCCTCGAAAACGCTCCGTACACCACGTACACGACCGAATTCACGGTCGAACCGCCGCAGCCGTCGAACCCGGCCTCAGAATCCTGAGGGCCAAGCAAGAAGCAACCTGATCCGTCGGGAGGGCCCCGGAAGTTTCCGGGGCCCTCCTGCGTTAAGGCCGGCCCTGCATCGGGAGGCGACCGCCGCCGAGCGGACTACCAGTACTTGCGTTCGGGGGCCCGAGGCTGTAAAAGACGCTATCCCGTCTCGGGGGCCGCTAGGGAATGGGCGCGCCTCTCGGCTTCGAGGTTGAGGCCGGCGGGCGGATTACTACTACTGGAGGAAAGTCATGGAGAGACGTAACCTTCTGGCGGGGCTTGCGGTGCTCGCTCTCAGCTTGTTTCTGCTGAGCGGGTCCGCTTTCGCGCATGCGGCCCACCACAAGAAGGCGAAGCCCAACAACGAGACCGGTGCTGGTAGCACCGGAGCCTGCGTTGTGAACGCCCTGCCCAGCTCGTTCATGGACCAGGGTGAGTTCTCGAACGCCTCGAGCGTCGCGGACATCGTCGAAGTCGAGTGCGAAGAAGTCTACGCCGAGCAGTCGGTGCAGATCAGCGCAAACGAGCTCTACAGCCGTTGCGACCAGAGCCTGTACTGGCGGACGCCGTACGGCTCAGGCAAATTCGGGACGGGTCCGAACTTCAAAGTTCGGCTCGACAACGACGGTAACGCCACGGCGATCGTGATCGGTGGTCCCTCGTGTGCGGCGGGCGAAAGCCTGATCGCCGCTCACCTGGAAGTGGCCCCGTACACGACGGTCACCACCGCGTTTACGGTGCTGCCGCCGCGGCCGACGGAACCGAGCGTGAAAGCCGAACCGTCGAGCAAGGTCGAGGGTGAGGAATACAGCGACGTCGCGACGATCGTCGAGGTCGAGTTCCCGCCCGTGTTCGCCGAGGAACCGGTCAACATCAACAGCAACGAGTTCTACTCGCGCTGCCACAACAACCCGAAAACCGAAGCGATCGTCATGTTCGATGGCAAACCGCTCGTGGTGCGCGGCCTCGAAGAAGGCAAGCTGTACCTCGACAACGACGGTAACGCGTTCGCGGTGCTGATCGGCAACTCGTCCTGCGCAGCGGGTACGAGCATGATCGAAGCCAGCCTCGAAAACGCTCCGTACACGACGTACACGACCGAATTCACGATCGAACCGCCGCAGCCGACGCTCCACTAAAGAGAGCCGAAGCTGGGCGACCAGCGATCTGATTTCACGGGAGGACCCCGGAAGTTCCGGGGTCCTCCTGCGTTAAGGTCGCGCCCTCGGGCCGGTGGGCACGCACATGCAAGCCGCGCCTCGGGCTTGCGTTCCGAGCCCCGAACCTGTAAAACGACCGTATCCCGTCTCGGGGGCCGCTAGGGAATGGGTGCGCTCTCGGCTGTGCTTCAAGGTTGGAGCCGGCGGGCGGATTACTACTACTGGAGGAATAGTCATGGAAAGACGCAACCTTCTGGCGGGGCTCGCGGTGCTCGCTCTCAGCTTGTTTCTGCTGAGCGGGTCCGCTTTCGCGCATGCGGCCCACCACAAGAAGGCCAAGCCTCACAACGAGACCGGCGCTGGCGCCGGAGCCTGCGTTGTGAACGCCCTGCCCAGCTCGTTCATGGACCAGGGTGAGTTCGGTGCCTCGTCGAGCATCGCCGACATCGTTGAAGTCGAGTGCGAAGACGTGTACGCCGAGCACCACGTGCGGATCAGCGCCAACGAGCTTTACAGCCGTTGTGACGACAGCCTGCACTGGAGGACCCCCACCGCCAACCAGCCCGAACAGAACGGCTGGGGCTTCACCGAGGGGCCGAGTGTCGAAACGACGCTCGACAACGACGGTAACGCCACGGTGGTCGTCCTCGGTGGTCCGTCGTGCGCCGCAGGCGAAAGCCTGATCTCCGCGCACCTCACGGAAGCGCCGTACACGACGGTCACCACCGGCTTCACGGTGCTGCCGCCGCGTCCGACGACTCCGGGCGTGAACGTCCGCGAAGCGACGAAGATCGAGGGTGAGGAATACAGCGACGTCGCGACCATCGTCGAAGTCGAGTTCCCGCCCGTCTTTGCCGAGGAATACGTCAACGTCGACTTCTCGCAGGTGAAGTCGCGCTGCAAATACGGCAAGGGCACCGAAGTGATCACCATGAGCGACGAGGGTCACCCCCACGTCGTCAAGGGTGAGGAAGACGAAACCCTGAAACTCGACAACGACGGGAACGCCTTCATGATCCTGATCGGGAACGCGTCCTGCGCGGCGGGTACGAGCCTCATCGAAGCTAGCCTCGAAGCGGCTCCGTACACCACCTACACGGGCGAATTCACGATCGAACCGCCTGTCCCGACGTACCCCAACGACAACTAGGGAAGACGGACAGGCTGGGAAACCAGCAGGGACGGTCAGAGAGGGCCCCGGGAGCAACCGCTTCCGGGGCCCTCTGCTTTTCAGCCGGGACCCGGTTCGGCGGGTGGAGGGCCGCGGGCCTCCTCTGCCGGCGGAGGGTGCGAGGTCGGAGGCTCGTTCCGGGCGCCTCCAACGTCCGGGTGGGCTACCGTTCCAGCCGATGGCCACGTCGCTGACGGACACGCACGGGATCATCGCGATCGCCGCCGCGGCGGTGGCCGTGGTGGCGTTGATCTGGTGCGTGATCCTCTCCGTCTCGGTGCGGCGACTGAGGCGTGGTCAGACACTCGTGCTCGGCGACTCCGGGGAGCAGGACCTCGTCACCCATGCCGTGGGCGTGGAAGCCGCGCTGCACCAGATCCAGGACCAGGTGCGGACCAGCGGGGCGAGGCTCGACGCCAGGCTGGGCCAGATCGAGGGCGATCTCAGAGGGGTGATCTCACACCGGGCACTGGTGCGCTACGACGCCTACAACGAGCTGTCCGGGCGTCAGTCGATGTCGATCGCCCTGCTGGACGACGAACGCTCCGGGATCGTGCTGTCGTGCATCCACCACCGGGACCAGGCGAGGGTGTACGGCAAGCAGGTGCGGGAGGGAAGGTCGGAACTGGAGCTGTCCCCGGAGGAGGCCGAAGCGGTGCGCCTGGCGATCACCGGGGGCGGCGAGGACCAGGCCGCCGCCGATGGCCACGGGGGCTGAGAGCCGCGGAGGGCTCCCCCGGGCCGGGTATCTCGGACCCGAGGGGACCTTCAGCGAGGAGGCCCTGCTCGGAAGCGCCCGCCCGGGGGCGGTCGAGCCGGTGGGGCTGGGGAGCATCTACGAGACCGTGATGGCGTTGCGGGCCGGTGAGCTGGTGTGGGCCGTGGTGCCGATCGAGAACTCGCTGGAGGGGTCGATCAGCGCGACGCTCGACCTGCTCGCGGGTGAGGCAGCGGACGTGGAGATCGTGGGCGAGGCGCTGTTGCGGGTGAGGCACTCGCTGATCGCCTCCGGCCCGGTGGAGCTCGGGGACATCGACATCGTCCTGACCCACCCCCAGGTGCCCGGGCAGTGCTCGCGCTTTCTCCGTACCGAGCTGCCCCGGGCGAGAATCCTGGCGGCCGGCTCGACGGCCGAGGCGGTGAGGACCGTGGCCGGGGACCCGCGTCCGGGACGGGCCGCCCTGGGGACGGTGCTGGCGGCCCGTATCTACGGGGGGTCGGTGATCCGGGAGGGGGTTCAGGACCGGGACGACAACGAGACCCGGTTCGTGTGGCTGGCGCGGGCCGGCGAGAACGCAGAGCCGCCCCTGGAGGGGGAGGGAGGGTCCAGGTGGAGGACCTCGCTGCTGTTCTGGGGCAGCGGGGCGGATCACGCGGGATGGCTGGTGAGGTGCCTGCAGGAGTTCGCCGCCCGCGATATCAACCTCACGAAGATCGAGTCCCGTCCGCGGAGGGATGAGCTGGGCAACTACGTGTTCTTCGTCGACCTGGCCGCCCGTGGCGACGATGAGCGGGTCCGGGAGGCGCTCGCCGGGCTGGGGGAGATCTGCGAAGCGGTGAGGGTGCTGGGCAGCTACCGGGTGGCCGAGAGGCCGGTGGGAGCCTTGGCACCCGCCCAGGACCCCCGCTAGACTCGGGCCGGAGAATGGAGAGCACAGTCCCACCAGCTTCGGTGGGGTCCGTGTCGTCCTCGGAGCACCAGCGGCACGGACCTGCCTCATCGCCCACTTCGGCGATGGGTGGCCGGGTGCTCGTCCTCAACGCGACGTATGAGCCGATCAACGTCTGCACCGTCCGCCGGGCGGTGGTGCTGCTGCTGAAGGAGAAGGCCGAGCTGCTCGAGCGGGGACCGGCGGAGCTGCACTCGGAGACCTCGACCCTCGCACGGCCGGTGGTGATCCGGCTGGTGACCTACGTGAGGGTCCCCCGGGACGCCCACCGGCGCAAGATCACCCGCCGGGCGGTGTTCGCCCGTGACAGCTGGACGTGTCAGTACTGCGGGTCGCGTTCCAACCTCACGGTGGACCACGTGATCCCGCGCTCCAAGGGGGGCTCCTCGAGCTGGGAGAACATAGTCGCCTCCTGTGCCCCCTGCAACCGCCGCAAGGGCGACCGAACCCCCGGCCAGGCGGGGATGCACCCCCGCCACGCACCACGCTCACCGAAGGCGGAGATCTTCATCCACGTCGCCAGCCCGACGATCCCGGCGGCCTGGCTGCAGTACCTCCCCCAGGCCGCTTAGCAGGGCACCCCTCCCCGCCGGCGGGCGGCAGAAGGCGACCCCGGACGTGCGCGGGGGGCGCAGCCCTAGCAGGCGTACGCCCCCCGCGGTGATTCCTTGACTGGATAGACCGAGGCCGACCTCAAAGGCGCCGGGGGGACCAGATCCGGCGGTCGTCTCGGGGTGTCCCGGGTTGGATTCCGCTAAGCGGACCAGCCTCCCGACCTAGCGGCCGGTCACCTCCAGGGTCCCGCAAGTACTGTCAGACGTTAGGACCACCTCCTTTCTCTGGTCTGGCCAGGTTAGCGGAACCTGGCGACGGCGGGCCAGGGCCGCCGGCGGAGGCCTCCGCAGCGTGCGGGATGGTCCTGCGCGGGCTTCGAGGAGGGTCCCCGGAAGGGGTCGATCAGGTGATGATGACCCCGAACTCCTGCGCGTAGGTGGCGCCGGGGGCGCCTTCCCCACGGGAGGAGGGGACGGCGGGGGTCACGCCGATCCCGGTTTCCGTGTAGCGGGATTCGAGGATGTTGGCGAGGTGGGGGGGCGAGGCGATCCAGGCTGCCACGATCGCCTTCGGGGTCGCCAGTTCGTAGGTGCCCCAGGCGAGGTTCTCCCCGAGGACGTAGCCGTCGAAGGGGGACGGTATGTAGCCGGTGTCCTGGATCCGTTCGACGGGTGTCTCGCCTGACGGGGACACGTGGGCGAAGTAGTCGAGTTCGACGCATTCGGCACTGTGGGATTCGGCGGCGGCCTGGAGCTTGGAGTTGTTGTGGAGGGGCTGCTCCCCGTGGGAGGCGCGCTCCTGGTTGACCAGGCACAGGACGGCTTCGCGGACGACCCCCATGTCGGCGGGTTCGGGGGTCACTTCGGTGTTGGTGCAGGGAGTGGCGAGCACCTCGGCGATCGTGGCCTCGCTGCTTTCCCCGCCGGACGGGTGGGGCGTGGGGGGCCGGATGCCGGCCCGGGGACCGTGCCCCGAGCCGTGGAGCAGCAGGCGGACGTCGTGGGAGCGGGACCTGCGCTTGCCGCGGGTGCACTCGTCCACCAGCGAGGCCGGCTCGTGCCGGTGACGCGCCACGGCCCGCCGGACCGAGGCGCAGCGGGCGTGGGCCGAGGTGCGGGCGTGGGCCTGCGCGCCCACGGCGCCGACGAGGGGAACGGCGGTGAAGGTGGAGAGGGCCAGAGCGAGGAGGCGGCGCGCTGGGCGGCGATGCACCTCACCTTCTTCGGACGGTGCCGCCGGATGATTGAGCCCTGCGGCCGAGATTTGGGCCGGTGGGCGAGCTCTTGCAGGTGGGGGACGCTAAGCGGAGGAGGCCGGGTCGGACTCGGGGCTCCCGCCGTCGGCGGGGGCGTCCTCGTCCGCATCGTCGCCCGTATCCACGACCAGGGCGACCGCGCTGACGGCGTCTTCGTCCTTGAGGTTCATCACGCGAACACCGGTGGCGGAGCGGCCCTGCTGGGAGATCCCCCCGGCCGCCGTGCGCTGGACCATGCCGCCGACGCTGATGAACACCAGCTCCTGGTGCTCGCGCACCACCAGGGCTCCCGCGAGGGCTCCCTTCTGCTCGGTGAGGCCGATCGTCTTGACGCCTTTGGCGCCGCGGTTGGTCTTGCGGTACTGGCTGATCTGGGTGCGCTTGCCGTAGCCGTTCTCGGTCACGACGAGCAGGTCCATGTCGTCGCGGGCCACGTCCATCGCGATCACCCGACCCGACTTGCCGACGTCCATCCCGCGGACCCCGGTTGTGTCGCGGCCCATCGCGCGAACGTCGGACTCCGCGAAGCGGACGGTGAGGCCGGCCTTGGAGACCATGATGATCTCGTCGTCGGGATCGACCGCCCGGACGGCGAGCAGCTCGTCGTCGTCGCGGATGTTGATGGCGATGATCCCGTCCGCTTTGATCGGCGTGTTGTAGGCCGCCAGCTCGGTCTTCTTGACGGTGCCGTTGCGGGTGGCGAACACGAGGTACTGGGTCTCGGCGAAGTCGCGGGTGGAGACGACGGCCTGGATGCGCTCGCCCTCCCTCAGCGGGAGGATGTTCACGAGCGCGCGCCCCTTGGCGGTGCGCTGGGCCTCGGGGAGCTCGTAGACCTTCGAGCGGTAGACCTTCCCGCGGTTGGAGAAGAACAGCAGGTAGTCGTGGGAGGAGGTGACGAACAGGTGCTCGATGAAGTCGCCGTCCTTCATGTCCATGCCCGTCACGCCCCGTCCCCCACGCTGCTGCTGGCGGTAGGTGGCGAGGGGTAGCGACTTGATGTAGCCGCTCTGGGTGATCGTGATGACCATCTGCTGGTCGGCGATCAGGTCCTCGATGTCGATCTCGTCCTCGGAGTGGCTGATCTCGGTGCGCCGCTCGTCGCCGAAGCGCTCGGCCAGCTCCGAGAGCTCCTCCTTGATCACGGCGAGGACGCGCCGCTCGTCGCCGAGGATGTCGCGCAGCTCGGCGATCCGCTCGGTGACGTCGGCGTGCTCCTGTTTGATGCTGTCCGCCTCCAGCGCGGTCAGCTGGGAGAGGCGCAGGTCGAGGATCGCGGTGGCCTGGACCGCGCTCAGCTCGAAGCGCTCCATCAGCTGCTCGCGGGCGGCGTCGCGGTCGCGGGAGCCGCGGATCAGCTCGATGATCGCGTCGAGGTGGTCGAGCGCGATCAGCAGCCCTTCGAGGATGTGGGCGCGGGCTTCCTTCTCGGAGAGCTCGTGCTTGGTGCGGCGCACGATCACCTCGCGCTGGTGCGAGACGTAGTGCCCGATCACCTCGCGCAGGTTCAGGGTGCGCGGCACGCCGTCGACGAGGGCGACGGCGTTGACGCCGAACGTCGCCTGCATGTTCGTGTGCTTGTAGAGCTGGTTCAGCACGACCTTCGGGATCGCGTCGCGCTTCAGCTCGATCACCAGGCGCATGCCGCGCTTGTCGGACTCGTCGCGCAGGTCGGAGATCTCCGGAATCCGTTTGTCGCTCGCGAGCTCGGCGATTTTCGTTTCGAGGTTGCCGGCGCCGCCCTTCTTGACCATGAACGGCAGCTCGGTGACGACGATCGCCTCCTTGCCGTGCGTGAGCGGCTCGATGTGGGCCTTCGCCTGCACGCGCACCCGCCCGCGGCCGGTCTCGTAGGCGTCGCGGATGCCGCCGCGGCCGAGGATGATGCCGCCGGTCGGGAAGTCCGGGCCGGAGATGTGCTTCATCAGGCCGGCGACGTCGATCTGCGGTTCGTCGATGTAGGCGATCGTCGCGTCGATCACCTCGCGCAGGTTGTGCGGCGGGATGTTCGTCGCCATCCCCACCGCGATCCCCGAGGAGCCGTTGACGAGCAGGTTCGGGAAGCGCGAGGGCAGCACCAGCGGTTCGCGGCGCGAGCCGTCGTAGTTGGCCGCGAAGTCGACCGTGTCCATGTCGAGGTCGCGCAGCATCTCGGTCGCGATGCGGTCGAGGCGCGCCTCGGTGTTGTGGCTGACGAAGCCGTTGGTCAGGAACGAGTGGTCGTCGGTCTCGACGCGCAGCGAGTACACCGGCTGGATGCCGGCGGCGGTGACCGACTCGACGGTCGCGTAGTAGTAGTCGCCGGTGACGAGCGGCGCGACGACGCTGCGTACCTCGGGGGACTCGATGCGCTCGAGGATCGCCGTGCCGCCGCGCTCCCAGCGCTCGATCCGGTCGACGTTGTTGCGCCGCAGCCAGTCGCGCTCGGCGAAACGCGAAGCGCCTTCGGCGCGGATGTAGCCGGCGATGTGGGGCACGTGGTCGCGGCTCAGCGCTGAGCTCTCGAGCGGGATC
>DATJOU010000297.1:0-2580 GCA_035506775.1 Solirubrobacteraceae bacterium
AACGGGCTCGGGGCCTGCTCGGAGCAGGACATCGGCTTTGAAGGGTTCAAGGACTTCCAGCCGGGCTCGGCGACGGCCGTGTTCCGCGAAGGGTTCGATTTCGCACCCTCGCCCGGACCCGAACCGGGCTCCGGGGAGAGCTTCTGCCCGGCCGACTCCAAGCTCGGCACCGTGCACGTGCGTACCCCTCTGCTGCCGCAGGAACTCGCGGGCTCGGTGTATCTCGCCGAACCGGCCCCCAACGGGGAGGGGGGTAGGAACCCGTTCGGTTCGCTGGTCGCGCTGTACCTGGTGATCGAAGACAAGCAGGCGGGCATCCTGGTGAAGCTCGCCGGCGAGGGCCACCTCGACGAAGCGACGGGCCAGATCACGACGACGTTCCAGAATGCCCCGCAGCTGCCGTTCGAAGAACTGAAGCTGGAACTGTTCGGCGGCGAACGCGCCTCCCTGAGCACCCCCGCATTCTGCGGCGACTACCAGGCGGCGAGCAGCTTCAGGGGCTGGTCGGGCGCCCTCGCCGAATCCGCCTCCGAACCGCTCGCGATCACCTCGGGCACCGGCGGCGGGTCGTGTCCGGCCGCCCCCCTGGCCTTCTCGCCCGGATTCCTGGCGAAGGGGATCAGCACACAGGCGGGTGCCTTCAGCCCGTTCGAGCTGGAAATCGTTCGTCCCGATGGCGAGCAGGCGTTGAGCGGGGTGAGCGTTGGTCTCCCGGCGGGGGCCGCGGCGGTGCTGTCCTCGGTCACTCCGTGCCAGGAACCGGCGCCGGGAGCGGAATGGTCGTGTGGCGAAAACAGCCTGATCGGCCACTCGGTCGCGTGGTGCGGGCTGGGCGGCCATCCTGTGATGCTGAGCGGTGACGTGTACCTCACCACGGGCTATGACGGCGCCCCGTTCGGGCTATTGGTCCGCACCCACGCCACGGCGGGCCCGTTCGACCTCGGCTATGTGAACGTACGCTCGCGGATCAACGTCAATCCCGAAACCGCCGCCGTCACCGTCACGACCGATCCCGGTCCCCATGACGACGCGCTACCGACGATCCTCAAAGGCATCCCCGCGCAGATCAAACGACTCGTCGTGAACGTCGACCGCCCCGAATTCGAGTTCAACCCCACCAGTTGCAACCCGATGAGCGTCACCGGCACCCTCGCCGGCGGCGAAGGCACACAGGCCGCCGTCTCCTCCCCGTTCCAGGTCGGCGGCTGCGAACAACTCCCCTTCCGCCCGTCCCTGACCGCCACCGTCGGCGGTCACGCCAGCAAAGCCGACGGCACCGGCCTCGACGTCAGACTCACCAGCCAGGGACTCGGCGTGGCGAACATCGCGAAAGTGCAGCTTCAGCTACCGGAAGCGCTCCCGTCCCGCAAAACGACCCTCGAACAAGCGTGCCTGGCGGCGACCTTCCAGGCCAACCCCGCCGCCTGCCCGGAAGGATCGGTGATCGGCTCCGCCACCGTCAGCACGCCCGTGCTCAAGAGCCCCCTGACCGGCCCCGCCTACCTCGTCAGCCACGGCGGCGCGGCGTTCCCCGACGTCGAGTTCGTATTGCAGGGCGAAGGCATCACGCTAATCCTCGACGGACACACCGACATCAAAAAAGGCATCACCTACAGCCGCTTTGAAAGCACGCCCGACGACCCCTTCACCAGCTTCGAAACCACACTCCCCGCCGGCCCCCACGGGATCCTCACCGGCTACGCCTCCGAAACCGAACCCTACGAACTGTGCCACGCCAACCTCACAATGCCCACCCAGATCACCGCCCAGGACGGCAGCCACGTCGAACAGGACACGGCCATCGTCCCGACCGGCTGCAGCGGCGTGCTGTCCAGCCACGCCACCAAACCGGCCCCACCCACCCGCGCCCAGCTGCTCACCAAGGCGCTGAGCGCCTGCAGGCACAGATACAAGACCAAGAAGGCCCACAGGAAACGCCTGGCCTGTGAAGCGCAGGCCCGCAAACGCTACGGGCCGAAGGCGTCGGGCCACAAGGCAAAGAAGGCCAAGCGCGCAAAGCGCGCGCGCGGGGCACAGAATGCGGCCGGGCACCATGCCTAGCCGCCGGATCGCGCCGGCGACGATGGCGCTGGCCGTGGCTGTGACCGGTGCTCTCGGCGGGTGTGGCTCCACGACGGACTCGCTGTCCTCGAAATCGCCCCAGGCGATCGTCCTAGCCAGCGAGGCCGCCGCCAGACGGGCCCGCTCGGTGCACATCCGGAGCAACCTCTCCTCGGGCCGGGAGACGGTCTCGCTCGACCTCCAACTGGCCCGCGACGGCGGCCGCGCGAAGATCACGCTGCCCGACGGCAGCGAGGAAGTGCTGCACGTGGGGAGCGCCCTGTACGTGAAGGGCACCCCCGCGTTCGACCGGGCGGCAGCGCGCATCGGGGGCGTCCCCGTGCCCACCGGGTCGTGGGTCACGGTGCCCGCCGGAGGCCGCACACTGGGCCAGTTCACGGCGCTGACCACCATGGACACGGAGATCTCTCTCCTGCTCGGGACGAACCGAAAGGACACTCGGGCCGGCACCTCGACCGCGCCCGACGGCACACCGCTGATCGCGATCAAGGAATCCGG
>DATJOU010000298.1:0-3706 GCA_035506775.1 Solirubrobacteraceae bacterium
TGGTCTGCCACGGCTCCTCTGGCCCGACCAGCAGGGCGAGGTCCTTTGTCATCTTGCCGCTCTCGACGGTCTCGATGCACACGCGCTCGAGCGTCTCGGCGAAGTCTGCGAGCTCCGGCGTCGCGTCCATGCGCGCCCGCGCGGAGAGACCCCTCGTCCACGCGAAGATCGACGCGATCGGGTTCGTCGAGGTCGGCTTGCCCTGCTGGTGGAGGCGGTAGTGGCGGGTGACGGTCCCGTGGGCGGCCTCGGCCTCCACGGTCTTCCCGTCGGCGCTCATCAGCACGCTGGTCATCAGCCCGAGCGACCCGAAGCCCTGGGCGACCGTGTCCGACTGCACGTCCCCGTCGTAGTTCTTGCAGGCCCACACGTAACCCCCCTCCCACTTCAGGGCGGCCGCCACCATGTCGTCTATCAGACGGTGTTCGTAGGTGATCCCGGCCTTCTCGAAGTCCGCCGCGAACTCGTCCTCGAAGACCTCGGCGAAGATGTCTTTGAAGCGTCCGTCGTAGCGCTTGAGGATCGTGTTCTTGGTCGACAGGTACACGGGCATCCCGCGCTCGAGCCCGTAGCGCAGCGAGGCCCTCGCGAAGTCCCTGATCGAGGCGTCGAGGTTGTACATCGCCAACGCGATACCGGGCCCGGGGAAGTCGTACACCTCGAGCTCCACCGGGTCGCCCCCCTCGGCAGGTGTGAAGGTGAGCGTCAGCGTCCCCTGCCCGGGGACCACCAGGTCGGTGGACCGGTACTGGTCCCCGAAGGCGTGACGCCCGATCACGATCGGCTTGGTCCACCCGGGTACCAGCCGGGGGATGTTGGAGATCACGATCGGCTCGCGGAAGATGACCCCGCCGAGGATGTTGCGGATCGTGCCGTTGGGCGAGCGGTACATCTCCTTCAGGCCGAACTCGGCCACGCGGGCCTCGTCGGGGGTGATGGTGGCGCACTTGACGCCGACGCCGTGGCGTTTGATCGCCTCCGCAGCCGCGACCGTGACCGCGTCGTCGGTGGCGTCCCGGTTCTGGATCGAGAGGTCGTAGTAGTCGAGGTCGACGTCGAGGTACGGGACGATCAGCCGTTCCTTGATGAACGCCCAGATGATCCTCGTCATCTCGTCGCCGTCGAGGTCGACGACGGGGTTCTTGACCTTGATCTTCGTCATGGGGGCGAGCCCGGGGGGCGGGGGGCCCGGCTCCGGGAGCCGCCGATGCTATCGCCGCGGGAGCCGACCGCGGATTTTGCGCACGGATGCCGGGGCGGCGCGGAAGGTCCACGTGGGGCCTTCCGCGGCCGCCCCCTACCCGGATCGCCTGTCGGCATCCACCCGTCACATCGGCCCACGGAGGGCAGCGCTTGAGCCGCGCCGCGGCGGCGGCGTGGGCGGGCCGGCCCCGGGCCCCGGAGCGGGGGCCAACTCTGCTTCACTTCCCGTGTAGATGGCCAGCACGCTGACGCAGCCCACCGGCGCAGAGGCGCCGTTCAAGACACACACCGTCTTCAACCAGGTGCCCCCGCTGGTGGACGTGAACGTGTTCACGACCAACGTCCCGCTGGTGGACGCCGTCCGCCGGGAGGGCGCCGAGTGGGTACTGGAGCGGGCCTCCGAGCTGGGTGCCTTCGTCGGCGGCGAGCCCCAGCAGCAGTGGGGGCGGCTGGCCAACGAGAACAAGCCGGTGCTGCGCACCTTCGACCGTTACGGCCACCGCATCGACGAGGTCGAGTTCCACCCCGCCTGGCATCAGCTGATGAAGATGGGGGTCGAGCACCAGCTGCACAGCCTGCCGTGGACCACCGAGCGGCCCTTCGCCCACACCGCGAGGGCGGCCATGTACATGACCGCGATGCAGGCCGAGGCCGGATATGCGTGCCCGATCACGATGACCTTCGCGGTCGTCCCGGCCCTGCGCGCCCAGCCCGAGCTGGCGGCCGAGTGGGAGCCGCTGGTGACCGCCACGACCTACGACCCCCGCTCGATCCCGGCGGCCGAGAAGGGCTCCGCGATCGCGGGGATGGCGATGACCGAGAAGCAGGGCGGCTCGGACGTCCGCGCCAACACCACGCGGGCGACCCCGCTCGGGGCCGGCGGGGGCGGGGGCGAGTACGAGCTGATCGGCCACAAGTGGTTCTGCTCGGCGCCGATGTCCGACTTCTTCCTGGTGCTCGCCCAGGCCACCGACTGCGATCCCCCGGCGCTGTCGTGCTTCCTGCTTCCCCGCATCCTTCCCGACGGCAGCCGCAACGCCTTCCACATCCAGCGCCTGAAGGACAAGCTCGGAAACCACTCCAACGCCTCCTCGGAGATCGAGCTCCACGGTGCCTGGGCGCGGATGCTGGGCGAGCCTGGACGGGGCGTGCCGACGATCATCGAGATGGTCGGCCACACGCGCCTGGACTGCGTGATCGGAGCGGCCGCGGGGATGCGGGCGGCGGTCGTCAACGCCACCCATCACACCGCCCACCGCAGCGCCTTCGGGAAGCTGCTGATCGACCAGCCGCTGATGCGCAACGTGCTCGCCGACCTGTGTGTCGAGTCGGAGGCCACAACCGCGCTGGCGATGCGCCTCGCGCGCGCCTACGACGAAGCCCACGCCGACGCCGACGCCGGGATCGACGACAGCGACGCCCAGCTGTTCAAGCGGCTGGCCACCGCGGTGGGCAAGTACTGGGCCTGCAAGCGCACCCCCAACCACTGTTTCGAGGCGCTCGAGTGCCACGGTGGGGCCGGGTATGTGGAGGAGTCGGGGATGCCGCGCATGTACCGCGAGGCCCCCCTGGCCTCGATCTGGGAGGGCTCGGGGAACGTGATGAGCCTCGACGTGCTGCGCGCGCTCACCCGCTCGCCGCGGTCGCTGGAGGTGTTCCTCGACGAGCTCGAGCTGGCGCGCGGGGGCGACCCACGCCTGGACGCCCGCATCGACGACCTCAAGTCGCAGTTCGGCGACCCCGCCACGCTCGAGTCGCGCGCCCGGCGGGTGGTCGAATCGATGGCGCTGTGCCTCGAGGGCTCACTGCTGGTGCGCAACGGCCCCCAGCCGGCCGCCGACGCCTTCTGTGCCTCCCGCCTGGCCGGCGAGGGGGGCCTCGAGTACGGAACCCTGCCTCCGGACAGCGACTTCGAGGCCATCATCGAGCGCAACCGCGTCGCCGTTTAGCCGCCGCGAGCCGGCGACACCCGCCTTAACATTCACCACATGCCAGGGCGAGGGAACCTGCAGCTGGGGCGCATCTTCGGGATCCGTGTCGGAGCTGGTGGGAGCTGGCTGTTCGTCCTGTTCATCCTGATCTACTGGCTCTCGAAACAGTTCCACGAAATCATCGGCGGCTCCACCACCACGGCCTACGCGATCGGGGTGGCGGGAGCGGTGGGGTACTTCCTCTCGCTGGTGCTCCACGAGCTCGGCCACGCGCTCGCGGCCAGGAGGATCGGGATCCCGGTGGTGGGCATCGACCTGTGGTTCTTCGGCGGGCTGCTGCACATGCGCCGCCAGCCCCAGAGCGCCTCCGAGGAGTTGAAGGTCGCGGCCGCCGGTCCGCTGGTGACGCTGGTCCTGTTCGCCCTCAGCATCGCGCTCGGTCTGCTGCTCGACGGCGCATCCAGGTTCGGTGACGCGGCACTGATCCGCCAGGGCACGACCATCACCCCGGCGCTGGCGCTGGTCGGCTGGATGGCCTTCATCAACGGGGCCCTGCTGCTGTTCAACGTGAT
>DATJOU010000299.1:0-15291 GCA_035506775.1 Solirubrobacteraceae bacterium
ACCCTCGGGGATCTCCTGCTGTGGCACTGGTCGCTCGCGGGCCGCCATGACGTCCTCGCGCTCACGTCCGGACTGACCCTCCCGGCACTGGCGATCGCGTCGGTGTGCCTGGCCGTCGTCGCCGCCCTGCGCCTGGTTGCCCGGGGCGCGCGGGTGCCCCTTGGCCTGGTCTCGCGCACCCGCCCGGGCCGGGCGCCCACGGCTCCCCAAGCCGAGCTGGGCGCGATCGCCACGACCGCCGCCGCGCCGACGGCCGTCCGACCGTCGGGCGGACTCGCCGCCCCGAAACCCGCCACCGCCCGTCCCCCTGCAGCACGACCCACGGCGCCGAGGCCGGCTCAGGTCCCCCTGACCTCCGCCGACCGCTAGCGACCCCCTCGCAAGATCGCCGCTTGAGAGCGGCTGAGGCAGCGCCATGAGCGGGCCCTCGCCACGCAGGCGTCGCCGCCGCTCGAGAAGGCGCGCGATCGCCGTCGCGATCGTGGTCGTGGTGATCGCCGTCGCCGTCGGAGCGTTCATCTACAAACACGACCGCACCGAGAGCATCTACCACCCCCACGCTCCCTTCGTCACCCAACCGAACCCCAACCTCAAGAAGGGCCCGGAACCGTTCTCGTGGCCCTTCTACGGCTACACCGAGAACCACACCCGCTTCTTCCCGGCCCCGGAAACGGTCCGCCCCCCGTTCAGGAGGCTTTGGGTCCACAACGCCGGGGCCCTGCTCGAGTTCCCCCCGGTGATCTACGGCGACCGCATCTTCCAGCTGGCCGACAACGGCGAACTGCTGGCCGTGGACAGGCACACGGGCCACACGATGTGGACCCACCGTCTCGGGGAGCTGTCCGCCTCGAGTCCCGCCGTCACCTCCAACACCGTCTACGTCACCCTCCTGGACGGCGGCCGCTCGGGCGCCCCGGGACGGGTCGTGGCGGTCAACTCCGCCGACGGCGCGATCCGCTGGTCGCGACGGTTGCCCAGCGCCAGCGAGTCATCGCCGCTGCTGAACGACGGGCGCGTGTTCTTCGGCTCCCAGAACGGGACCGTCTACGCCCTCGACGACCGCAACGGATCCGTCGTCTGGACCTACCACGCGGGCGGCTCGGTGAAGGCGAGCCCGAGCCTCTCCGGCGGCGTCCTGTACTTCGGCGACTACTCCGGCCAGGTCCAGGCGATCTCCGAGCAGACCGGCCACCTGCTGTGGCGCAGCGGATCCGAAGGCGCCCTGCTGGGCAGTGGGACCTTCTACTCCACCGCCGCGGTCGTGTACGGGCGCGTGTACCTCGGCAACACCGACGGTCGCATGTACGCCTACGACGCCCGCACCGGGAAGCTCGATTGGGCCGTGCAGACGGGCGCGTACGTGTACGCCTCTCCGGCCGTCACGAACGCCCCCGGGCTCGGCCCGACGGTCTACTTCGGCTCCTACGACGGCAACTTCTACGCCCTCAACGCCCGCACCGGGCGGATCGAGTGGCGCTTCGACGCGGGCGGCAAGATCTCCGGCTCGGCCACCATCATCGGCCGCACCGTGTACCTCGCCGACCTCGGACTGCGCCACATCTACGGGCTCGGGATCTCCACCGGCCACATGATCTTCGAAATGGACACCGGCGCCTTCGACCCCGCCGTCAGCGACGGCCACGACGTGTACCTGACCGGCTACTCCGGCCTGTTCGGGCTCGAACCCGTCGCCGCCGCCGCGGCCGCCGCCCCGAAGCCGAGCTCGACGAGCTCCAAGAAGAAGGGTTAGGACGGGCTCGCGCCGGCGGTGCAGGCCGGTCCGCCTTCGAGCGCCCGGCTGAGGGAGAAGCTCGCCTTCACGACCGCGCTCCCGGGACCGTCGAGGGTCACCCGGGTCCAACCCCCGGGCCCCGGCTCCACGCATCCCGCTCCGGTGGTGATCACCCAGTAGGGCGAGAAGTGAACCCTCACGAGGAAGCTCCCGGCGTGCCGGGCGTGGATCTTGAAGGAGTCGTAGGCGAGCCTCGTCAGGCGCCCGGGGCCGGAGGCCAGGGGCGTCGCCCCCCGCACCCGGTACACCCGCCAGTGGGCGTTCGAGTACACCTTCTGCAGATACGGCAGCCCGGCCCGGACGAGCTTCGCCTCCTGTGCGCTGGAGGGGTCCGGGCGGGTATCGGGGAGGGCCACGTAGCTGACCCCCTCCCGGTGCAGCCAGGCCTCGTACTTCGAGGGCGTGAGGCCTTCATCGAGCAGCACCGAGTCGTAGCGCTCGTCCAACTGCTTGTCCCACCCCCGCGCCAGGGACACGTTCTTGGCCAGCAGCGCCGACTCCCAGTGGCTTCTCGTCAACGGGACCTCGACCCGGATCGCTTCGTGGCGGCTGTGCCGCTGCAGGAACCGCGCCACCGGCGCGTAATAGGAGGGGCTCGTGGCTTCGGTTCCCGCCACCGCCAGCGTCTCCCTGACCGGACCCCACACCACGAACACGCCGATCGCCGAGAGCGCCACCCCCGCCGCAGGCGTGAGCGCCGCCCGCCTCCGCGAGCCCGGCCGGGAGGCGCACGAGCCAGGGCTGGCGCCGGGGCCGCGTTCGCGCTCGCGTGCCGCAATGCACTCGCACAGCAGCAGGGGCCCGGCCAGCAGCACGGCATAGCGCTCGATGTTGCTCCCCATCGGGGAGCGCACCAGCAGGCACCCGACACAGGCGGCGAGGTACACGAGTCCCCCCACCCGCAGGGCCCGTGCATCCCTCGGCAGCGCGACCAGGAACGCGATCACCACCCCCACCGTGGCCAGAAACGACAGCAGCGGGTAGGGCTCATATCCCCCTTCCGGGAACAGCAGCGCCAGCGTCCCCACGAGCAGCGCCGGGGGGAGCGCGAGCACCAGCAGCGGCCGCGCCGAGCGCTGGTGGATCGACAGCGAGAGCCCGAGCAGACCGAGCAGCGCCCCCGCCACCGGGCTGGCCGCCGCCGACAGCAGCGCCAAACCCGCCCCGAGCAGCGGGTGACCCCTCCGCAGCGACAACGCCGCCGCGAGCGCGAACGGGACCCCGAAGGCGAAGGCGATCCTCCCCAGCCACACGTCTCCGAGCGCGGCCAGCACGAACAGCGCCGTCCCCCAGGCGGCGGCGGGCCCGTACACCGACTTCGCCAGGCGGGCGAACAGCACGCTGGAGGCGATCACCGACAGGGCCGCCACGGCCCTCAGCCCCAGCAGCGCCCCCAGGGGAGGGAACAGCAGGCTGTACCCGGGCAGGTCGTGCCCTCCGTACCAGTTGGCGTCGAGCACGCTGAACCCGTGCCCGGCGAACAGGCTCACGCGGTAGCTGGCGGCCGCCATGTCGGGGGTCAGCGGGTCGACGATCAGCCAGGTCGCGGTGAGTGTCGCCAGCAGCACCACGGCCGCGGCTGCCGCCGGGAGCGGCATCGGCGCCCGCACGGGCCAGGCCGCGCCGGCGGCCTGGGAGCCGGCGACCGCCGCCGGGGGCGCGGCAACGGCCGCCTGCAGGGAGGCCGCCCGCGGCGAGGACGTGGCGAGCGGCGGCTCCACGAGAGAAGATTTACCCGAGGTCCGGTGTGCTACCCCACCGGACCTCGGCACCTCCGCCGGAATGGCGGATACGTGTGTGCTTAAACCGGCGGGGGACCCGGAAGTAGCTGTGCTGGTGCGCGGCACCACACTGAATAATGACGGCGATGAGCAACGGACCGTTCGCCGGCCGCCGCCCCGCCGCCGGCGCAGCCCGTCGTCACTGGCCGATCCTGCTCGTGCTGCTGGTCCTGGCGGGGTGCGGCACCGGCCGCCCGGCCCAGGTCCACGACTACGAACTGGCGTCCGCCCAGACGTTTCCGTTCTACCGCGTGTACTGGGTGGGACCGAACTTCGGGGGGATCGCGCTGAGCGCGGTGGACGGCCTCGGGGGCTACATCAGCTCGGTCGGGGACAGCGTCTACTACGGCAACTGCGTCCAGAGCAAAGGCATCTTCGGAGGCGGGAGCTGCCGCCTTCCCCTGCAGGTGACCACGGTGATCTACCACCGACATTCCAACCAGGCCCTCGGGTCACAGCGGAACATCATCATCCGGGGGGTACCCGCGGTCGTCTACGACGGAGGACGGAGCATCGAGCTCTACTCCGGCCACGTCGCGATCGACGTCTTCTCCGACACCTTCGAACACGCCCTCCGGGGGAGCCAGCAGCTGTACCCGGTCAACGCACCCGGATCCAACAAGGGCCCGCTCCCACCGCCGGTGTTCTGCCCCGGGGTGTACGGACCGGTGGGGCTGGAAGAGACGAGGGTGCTCGCCAACCTCCCCGGGCACGTGTGCCAGAAGTCGCTCAGAGAGAGCGAATTTCAGGAATCCATCAAGCGGTCCGGCTCGACGTCCCCGTAGCCCGCGGCCGCCCCCGCGACCGCCGGCCCGGCGACGATCTCGCGTCGCAGGCTGAGGAACGCGACCGTCCCGATCAGGGCCGGGAGCCACAGCGAGATCGCCCGGTACAGGACGACCGCCGCGATCACCACCGAGGCAGGCCGCACGTCGAACAGCAGCAGCATCCCCACGAGTCCTCCTTCGACCGCGAAGAAGCCCCCGGGGATCGGTAGGGCGTTGGCCATCAGCCCCACGAGGTAGGCCATCGCCACCACCCAGAAGGTGGGGGTGACGCCGAACGCCGCCAGCGTGGCGAGCAGCACGAGGTTGTCGAACAGCCAGTACCCGACCGCTCCGAACAGCTTCGGGTCGTGCCTGCGGGTGAGGGCGAGGGCGTCCTGCACACCTCCCCCGATCGCACTCAGGGCCACCACCGTCCGCCCACCCGAGCCGGCCCGCGCTGCCGCCGCACGGCGGGCCCGGCTGGCGAGGCCGAGGGTCACCACGATCATCAACACCGCCGCCGCGGCCGGGAGCAGGGTCAGCAGCGGATCCTGGGTGCCGGGGACGATCCCGAGCCACATCAAGGTCCCGATGATCGCGACCGCCCCCACGTTGACGGCGCTGGTGAGGACGAAGATCAGCACCGACCGCCTCGCGATCCGCTCGATCGGGAAGCCCCGGGCGCGCAGCACCCAGGCACCGAGCGCGATCCCGGCGAGGCCGCTCACGGACACCACCGAGTTGACCGCCAGCTCGGCCAGCGACAGGCGCGAGGTGAGCGACCGGGCCAGCGACCCGAAAACGAGGTCGAACAACATCACGTACCCGAGACACGACAGGAGCTCGAGCACGATCCCGACGAGCACCCAGCCGATGTTCGCGTGCGTGAGCTGCCGCCCGGCCGCCCTCAACCCGGGCACCGCCAGCAGCAGGCCCACCGTCAGCCCGAAGAACACCGCCAGGCTGATGATGCTGTTGCGCAGCGTCCTCGACGCGGCCATCGCCCCGCTGGCCTCTGCCGCCCCCTGTTCGGGCGGACCGTCGTGGTCGCTCAGGCCGCTTTCCGGCACACCTCCAACGCTACCCCGCCGACGCCCGCCTCTCCCCGGGTATCGGCACCCCGGGCTCGGAACTCGGCCGGCGGGACGCCGTAGCGGCGCCGGAAGGCACGCGCGAAGTGCGACCCCTGGCGGTAGCCCACGAGCCGAGCCACGGCCGCGACAGGGATCGAGCGCTGCTCGAGCAGCACGTCGGCCGCCACGCTCAGGCGCCGTTCCATCAGCTGCTCGGAGAACGACGCCCCGCCGAACTGCTCGAAGGCCCTCTGGATCTGCCGCGGCGAGGTGGCGAGCGCCCGCGCCACCCGCTCGAGCGTGAGCGGCTGGCGGTAGTGGCGGGCGATCACCACCCTCGCCATCAGGTACAGCCGCCGCCGGGACTCGTGCGTGCGCGGGCGCATGGTGTCCCCTCCGACGCGACGGGTACGAGCGTGACGCCGAGCGTCGCGCCCGACCCCCGGCCGGCACCGGCACCGGCGCCGGCTCAGCGGCCGCCGTAGTGGAACGCGACCCCTTCGGCGGCCTGGCGGTAGGAGCCGCCGAACAGCAGCGCGTGGACCAGCAGCGGCGAGAGCTGGTAGAGCTCGACACGCTCGCTCCAGCCGTCGGCCAGCGGGTGGGCCTCCTCGTAGGCAGCGAACATCCGCTCGGAGGGCCCGCCGAACAGGCGCAGCATCGCCAGGTCCACCTCGCGGTGGCCACCGAAGGCGGACGGGTCGATCAGCCACGGGTGCCCGGCCTCGTCGCCCATAACGTTCCCGGCCCACAGGTCCCCGTGCAGCCGGGCGGGCGGCTCGGGAGGGCCGACGAGCGTCTCCATCCGCTCGCACACCCGCTCCACCGCCTCCACACCGGACGACGACAGCGCACCCGTCTGCGAGGCCCTGCGGGCGAGCGGACGCAGTCGCCGCTCGGCGTAGAACGAGGCCCAGTCGGGGGCGGGGTCGTTCGGGAGCCCGAGCGAGCCGAACCGGGCCGGGGGTGCGCCGCCGCCCGCCTCCTGCAGTCCGAACACCGGCGAGCCGGCGTCGTGGACGGCGGCCAGGCCCCGCCCGAGCTCCTCCTCGCCGTCGTGGTCGAGGCCTCCCCGGGTGACCCACTCGATCGCCAGGTAGTCCGCCCCCACCTCCAGCACCTCCGGCACCCGCAGGGCGCCCGGCTCCCCGAGCCATGCCAGCCCCGCCGCCTCCGCCTCGTACTCGCCGGCGGCGGCGTCCGGGCGGGTCTTCACGAACGCCTCCCGGCCGTCGGCCAGCACGACGTGGAAGGCCTGGTTGATGTCGCCCCCGCCGACGCTGCCCAGCACCCGGGCCCCGCCCGGGAGGGTCACGCCAGCGCGCCGCTGCGGATCTCGGCGAGCAGTCCCTCGCAGGCCTCCTGCACGAGCTCGAGCACCTCCTCGAAGCCTCCAGCCGCTCCGTAGTAGGGGTCGGGGACCTCGAGGTCCCCCGCCTCGACGCTCGCCGGGTCGAATTCCCGCAGCAGCCTCACCTTCGAGCGCTCCTGCTCGTCACGGGCGATGCCCCGCAGCAGGCGCTCGTTTTCACGGTCCATCGCCAGCACCAGGTCGAAGGCGTCGAAGTCCTCCGGCTCGACCTGGCGTGCCCGGCCGGTCAGCTCGATCCCCCGCGCGGCAGCCGCCCGGCGCGCGCGCCCGTCGGGGGCGCTGCCGATGTGCCACGCCCCGGTCCCGGCGGAGTCGAGCTCGATCCGGTCCTCCAGGGCTTCGCGGACGACGAGCGAGCGCATCACCCCCTCGGCGGTCGGGGAGCGGCAGATGTTCCCCAGGCACACGAACAGCAGCCTCATCCGTCCTCCCCGCCTCGGTCAGTCCTCGCCCAGCTCGAGCACCGCCAGGAAGGCCTCCTGGGGGACCTCCACGCGTCCCACCTGCTTCATCCGTTTCTTGCCTTCCTTCTGCTTCTCGAGCAGCTTTTTCTTGCGCGTGATGTCGCCCCCGTAGCACTTGGCGATCACGTCCTTGCGGAAGGCCTTGACGGTCTCCCGCGCGATCACGTGCGCCCCGATCGCGGCCTGGATGGGGACGTCGTACTGCTGGCGGGGGATCCGCTTGCGCAGCTTCTCGGTCAGGGCACGTCCCACCTCGTAGGCCTTGTCGCGGTGGACCACCATCGAGAGGGCGTCGACGGGGTCGCCGGCGAGCAGCACGTCGAGCTTCACGAGATCGGAGGCCTTCAGCCCCTGCAGCTCGTAGTCCAGCGAGGCGTACCCGCGGGTTCGGGACTTCAGCTGGTCGAAGAAGTCGAGCACGATTTCCGCGAGCGGGATGTCGTAGGTCAGCTGGACACGCTCGGGGGACAGGTAGTGCATCCCGGCGTGCTCCCCGCGGCGCTCCTGGGCGAGCTCCATCACAGCCCCCACGAACTCTTTGGGGGTGATCACCGAGGCGCGGATGTACGGCTCGCGGATCTCCTCGATCCGTCCCGGGTCCGGCATGTCGGAGGGGTTGTGGACGACCAGCTCCTCGCCGCTGGTGAGCGTCACGTCGAACTCCACCGAGGGCATCGTGGCGAGCAGTTCGAGGTCGTACTCGCGCTCCAGGCGCTCGCGCACGATGTCCATGTGGAGCAGGCCGAGGAAGCCGCAGCGGAAGCCGAACCCGAGCGCGTCGGAGGTCTCCGGCTCCCACGACAGCGCCGCGTCGTTGAGGGCCAGCTTCTCGAGCGCGTCACGCAGGTCGGGGTAGTCGTCGGAGTCGATCGGGAACAGCCCGCAGAAGACCATCGGCTTGACGTCCCGGTAGCCGGGGAGCGGCTCGCTCGCTTCGCTCCCGGGGAAGCCGGCCTTGGCGCGACGGGTGAGCGTGTCCCCGACCCGCAGCTGGGTGACGTCCTTCAGGCCGGTGATCAGGTAACCCACCTCCCCCGCCGCGAGCTGGTCGGTGGGCATCATCTGGGGGCTGAAGAAGCCGACCTCGTCGATCTCGGCCTCGGTTCCGGCGGCCATCGCCCGGATCGGCTCTCCCTTGCGGAACACGCCGTCCACCACCCGGATGTAGGCGACCACCCCGCGGTACTGGTCGAACTCGGAGTCGAAGATCAGCGCCCGCGGCGGTCCCTCGGCGTCGCCCTGGGGTGGGGGCACCCTCTGGATCAGCTCCTCGAGCACCTGCGCGACCCCCTCCCCCGTCTTGCCGCTGATCTTCAGGATCGACTCGGGCGGCTCCCCGATCAGCTCGCTCACTTCACCGGCCACCCGCTCGGGTTCGGCTCCGGGGAGGTCGATCTTGTTCAGGCACGGGATCAGCTCGAGCCCCGACTCGACCGCGAGGTAGGTGTTGGCGACCGTCTGGGCCTCCACCCCCTGGGAGGCGTCCACGACCAGCAGGGCCCCCTCGCACGCCGCCAGCGAACGGGACACCTCGTAGGTGAAGTCCACGTGCCCGGGGGTGTCGATCAGGTGCAGCTGGTAGGTCTGGCCGTCCTCGGCGGTGAAGAACACCCGTACCGCCTGGGCCTTGATCGTGATCCCCCGCTCGCGCTCGAGGTCCATCGAGTCGAGCAGCTGGGCCCGCATCTCCCGTGGGGCGACCGTGTGGGTCAGCTCGAGGATGCGGTCGGCGAGCGTCGACTTCCCGTGGTCGATGTGGGCGATGATCGAGAAGTTGCGGATGTGCTGCTGGTCCATGGTCCGCGCTACAGCGTAGATGCCGGACCCCGGGCCCCGGGTGCCTGCGGCCGCCCGCGGGGCCGTGGGGCCCATCGGGCCACTTTTCCCACGCCGGGTCCGGGACGCGCTAGCGTGTGCCGTCCGGCGGATTGCCCACTCGGCCGTGTGACCCCTCGGGGTCCAACCGCGGCAACGCGCCCCCTCGGGGGCGGACTGTCCAGGTGGCCGGGAGTGTCAAGCCACCCAGGCATCTGACACTAAGTCCTGGGGCATAGCAGTGCAGTGGCGATCCTTGACCGGCAGGCCGGGCGGGCCCACAAAGGCTCGTCCGGCCTTTTGCGTGCGTCAGCCTTCGATCGGCTTGCGCACCGAGGTGATGAGGTGGCTGATCTGCCAGCCGGCGCCCGTCTTCACCAGCGGCGCGTAGCCGAGGCCCTGGTCGGGCACCGTTACGACGACGGTGGCGCGATCGCCCTTGACGGTTGCCGCGCCGACCTTGACGCCCCTCAAGAACCCGGTTTCGCTTCGCGTGCCGTGAGAGAAGGTCCGTAGCAACGTCTCGCAGGTCAGGCTGTGGCCTTTGGGGAACAGCCGCAGCGGTCGCACGATCTCTTCCCGCGCGGCGGGGGTCAACAGCGAACACGCCTGCGCCCCCTTGCCGCCGCCGAGGTCCGAGTAGAAGCGCTCCACCGTCGCGCGCGCCTGGTGGGCCGGGGAGGAGCCCGAACCCGACGAGCCGCCGCACGCCGCGACGAGCGCCACGGCGACCACCACCGGAGCCAGACGCACGGGACGCCCGAGCCGCACCATCTACGCCCGCCCGAGCTGGGTGAGGATCAGACGGCGGACCTGGTGGGCCTCGGGGACGTGCATCACGAGGACCGCGCGGGAATACACGAGCACCCCCGCGACCCCGGCCGCCCCGACGCTCACGATCTGGGCCACGAGCGAGGTGCCGAGCAGGCTCTCGAGCCCCTTCCAGACCCCCCACGAGACACCCGCCAGCAGGGCGGAGGCGACGAAGATGCGGGCGGTGATCATGACCGTCTGGCCGAGGTCCAGGCGGCCGTTCAGGCCGATCCGCAGCCGGTGCAGCTGCAGGACGGTCATCACCGCGTTGGCGGCCACCGTCCCGATCACCAGCCCGGCGACCCCGAGCGGGCGGTACAGGGTGAGGCTGACGACGATGTCCACGACGATGTTGATGGCCGCCAGGCGGGTGGGGATCCACGGGCGCTGGACGGCGAAGAAGGTTCGCGTGAGCAGCAGGTTCAGGCCCCCGAACGGGAGGCTGAGGGCGAACCAGAACAGCGCGATGGCAACCAGGTGGGTGGCCTGGTGGTTGAATTCGTGGCGCTGGAACAGCAGCCGCACGACGGGTTCCGCGAGCACCAGCAGGAACGTCATGGCCGGGATCATCAGGAGGTTGATCTGGCGCATGCCGTTGCCGATCAGGCTGCGCATCGCGTCGGGGTCGCGGCGGGAGGCCATGCGGCTGAGGGTCGGGAACAGGACCGTCGCGACCGCCACGCTGAACAGCCCCTGGGGGAGCATGTACACGCGAAAGGCGGCTTCTATGGCGCGGGGGGCTTCTTCGGAGACGAGGCTGCCGAAGCCCGCGTTGATGACCTGGTCGAGGTTGACGATGCCCAGCCCGACGACGACCGGCAGCATCAGCAGGAACACCTGCCTGATACGGGGGTCGTGCCAGTCGATGCGCATGCTGAGGCGGAAGTCGATCCGCCCGAGGGCCGCGAACGACATCCCCAGCTGGACGACCGTCGCGACCAGGATCCCGACCGAGAACGCGTAGATCCTGTCGTCGCCGTGGAAGTGGGGCGCGAGCAGGACCAGCAGGACGATGATCACCGCGTTCCACACGGCGGGGGCGATGGCGGGGATCGTGAAGTGGTCGTAGGACTGCAGGATCCCCACGAGCAGCCCGTTGAGGCCGAGCAGCAGGATGATCGGGAACAGCACCCGCGACAGGCCGACCGTGAGGTCCACCAGCTCGCTGCTGAACTTCGGGCCGATGAAGATCGGCATGATCACGCCGGCGGCGAGGATGAAGACCGCGACCAGCGCCGAGAGCGCGATCAGCATGATCCAGAACAGCGTCGAGGCCAGCCTCAGCGCCTCTTTGCGGCGGCCTTTCTGGAGCAGGTCGGTGAACACCGGCACGAACGCCGCCGAGAGGGCCGACTGGGCGAACAGCTGCGCGACGAAGTTGGGGACCAGGTTGGCGATCGTGAAGGCCGACGCCGGCCCGTGGGTGCCGAAGTAGGCGGCGAAGAAGATTTCGCGCACCAGCCCCACGACGCGGGACACGCCGGTGGCGATCGCGAAGATGGCGGTGTTGCGCCCGAGGCGTCCGGGCTCCGGCCGCTCGGGGACCGGCTCCAGCTCGACATGCGTTTCGGCCGGGCCGGACAAGGCCGCTATAGTACGGCGCTGCGCGGCGCGTCCGGGCGGTCTTTTCCCGGCGCCGGCGCGGTTTTTCGATGGCCAACATCCACTCCCAGAAGAAGCGGATCCTGCGCTCCGCCAGAGAGCGTACGGAGAACCGTCTCTACACCTCCACGATCAAGACGCACTTCCGCTCGCTGCAGGCGCACATCGCGGGTGGCGAGACCGAGGCGGCTCAGAGCACCCACCGGGAGCTGATGAGCGTGATCGACAAGGCGGTCAAGCGGGGAGCCCTGCACCGCAACACCGGTGCCCGCAAGAAGTCCCGCGCCGCCCGCCTGCTCGCGGGCAAGTAGCACCACTCAGGAAGCGATCGCTTCCACCGCACGCAGCGCCAGCGAGTCCTCCTCGAGGCCGTTCTCGGGCCTGCGGGCGGTGGGCAGCGGAGACCCTCCGCGGGTGGCGAGCTCGAGGTCGGCGAGCACGCTCAGGGCCCCCTTCAGGCGGGCCGGGTCGGTGCGGGCGACGGCGGCGATGAAGCGCTCGGCGGCCCGCGGGGGCATCGGCCGCAGGGAGCCCTTGATGTGAGCCGCCGACTCCCCGCCCGCGAGCCGTTCTGCGACGGCAACCGCGTCGCGCAGCCGGCGGGTCATCGCGTACACGAGCCCGCTCGGGGACTCCCCCTGGGCCCGGAGCGTGGTCAGCCGCGAGAGCGCCACGCGGCGGTCGCCCTCCAGCAGCGCGTCGGCGAGCTCGTAGGCCCGTTGCTCGGAGGAGCGCGAGGTGAGCGCCAGCACCTCCTCTTGGCCGACCTCGCGCGGACCCTCCTCCCCGGGCTCGCCGGAGAGGGCCAGCTTCTCGAGCTCCCGCAGCAGCCGCTGGGGGCGCTCGCCGACCTGTCCCACGAGCGCTTTCGAGGCGGGCCCGTCGAGCGACAGGCCGAGCCGGCCCGCCTGCTCGCGGGTCCACCCGGGGAGCTCCCACGGCTTGACGGCGGACTCCACCGACACGTGTCCCCCGGCCCGCTCGACCGCCTTCACCAGCACCTCCGGGGTCTTCGCCCGGGACTCCTCGCGGGCGAACAGGGCCAGGGTCGTCTCGGGGGGGATCCGGCCGAGCTCCCCGAGCAGGTGGTCCTCGATCTCCTTCGCCCGCCAGCGCTCCACCCCGTCCACGATCACGACCCGGTGGCCGAGCGCCAGCGTCATGCTCGCCAGCGTGCGGGCGGTCCCCTCGGGGGTGGCCCCGGGTCCATCGAGCAGCTCCAGGCCGCTGCCCCCGGACTCCGCTTCGGCGAGCGCCCGCAGGCGCGCGCGGCGGGCGGCGATCGCTCCGTGGTCGTCGCCCCTGATCAGGTACAGCGGCCCGAGCGTGGCGGTCACGGCGTCCCGGGGGCGAGCCCGCTCGCGCTCATCAGCGCACCACCAGGTTGACGAGCTTGCCCGGGATCACGACCTCCTTGACGATCTCGCGCCCGTCCACGTGTGCGCGGACGTTGGGAGCCGCCAGGCACAGGGCCAGCAGCTCCTGGGCGGGGGCGTCGGTGCGTGCCTGGACGCGGTCGCGGACCTTGCCGTTGACCTGGCACACGAGCTCGTACACCTCGGTCTCCAGCAGCGCCTCGTCTGCCTCCGGCCAGGGCTGGTCCCAGACGCGCTCGCCGGTGAGCCGCTCGTAGATGTCGGAGCTCACGTGGGGGGCGAACGGGAACAGCAGCGAGGCCGCGCTCGCGACGGCGAACCGCAACGTCTGCAGCTCGGCCTGCTCGCGCAGCCGGGAGCATGCGTTGAGCAGCTCCATGACGGCCGCGATGGCGGTGTTGAAGGAGAACCGGCGGAGGTCCGAGCCGACCTTGTCGATCGCCCAGTGGGTCTTGCGGGCGAGCGCCAGGTCGTCGCCCTCGGGTGACCGCGGAGAGGCGATCGGGCCGTGTGTGCCCCCGGGCCGTTCGGCCACCTCGGCGGCCAGCCGCCACAGCCGTCCGAGGAAGCGGAACACGCCGTCCACGCCCTCGTCGGACCAGTCGGCGTCCTGCTCGGGTGGGCCGACGAACAGGATGTAGCAGCGGGCCGTGTCGGCTCCGACGCGGTCCACGATCGAGGCCGGGGAGACGACGTTGCCGCGGGACTTGCTCATCTTGGCCCCGTCCTTGGTGACCATCCCCTGGGTGAACAGGGCCGTGAACGGCTCCTGGAAGTCGAGGTGTCCGAGGTCCGCCAGCGCCTTGGTGAAGAAGCGGGCGTACATCAGGTGCAGGATCGCGTGCTCGACCCCGCCGATGTACTGGTCCACGGGCATCCACTCGCGGGTCGTGGCGGGGTCCCAGGCCGCGCGTTCGTTGCGGGCGTCGCAGTAGCGCAGGAAGTACCAGGAGGAGTCGACGAAGGTGTCCATCGTGTCCGTCTCGCGGCGGGCCGGGCCGTCGCACTCCGGGCAGCGGGCGTTGACCCAGTCCTCGGCGGCGGCCAGCGGGGAGCGGCCCTTGGGCATGTAGTCGTCGATCTCGGGGAGCTCCACCGGAAGCTCGTCCTCAGGCACGGGGACCGCCCCGCAGCGGTCGCAGTACACGATCGGGATCGGGCAGCCCCAGTAGCGCTGGCGCGAGATCAGCCAGTCGCGCAGGCGGTAGTTGACCGAGGCGTGACCCTTGCCCTCGCGGTCCAGCCACTGCACTATCGCCCCCAGCGCCTCGCGGTTGGGGAGCCCGTCGAAGTCGGAGTGGGAGCCCACGATCACGCCGTCGCCGGTGTAGGGGAGCCCCTCCGGGCCCGCGTCCGGTTCGTCGGCCGGGGCGATCACGCGCCGGATCGGCAGCCCGAAGGCCTCGGCGAAGGCGTGGTCGCGCTCGTCGTGGGCGGGGACGGCCATGATCGCCCCGGTGCCGTACTCCATCAGCACGTAGTCGGCCACGTACATCGGGATCCGCTCGCCGTTGACGGGGTTGGTCACGAACCGCCCCAACGGAACCCCCGTCTTCTGCTTCTCGGCCCGGCCGCGTTCCTCGCTGCTCTCGGTGAGGGCATGGTTGACGTACTCGCGGACCGCCGCCTCGTCCGGGCCGCCCTCGGCGAGGCGCAGCACGTCGGGGTGCTCGGGGGCCATCACGAAGAAGGTGGCCCCGAAGAGGGTGTCGGGGCGGGTCGTGAAGACGGGGTAGTCGACGTCCAGTTCCTCACACCGGAAGGTGACCTCGGCGCCCTCGCTGCGGCCGATCCAGTTGCGCTGCATGGTCTTGACGTGGTCGGGCCAGTCGATGCCGTCGAGGTCGCTGAGGAGCCGCTCGGCGTAGTCGGTGATGCGCAGCAGCCACTGCTCGAGCTGGCGGATCTCCACCACGGCCCCGCAGCGCTCGCAGTGCCCGTCGGCGCTGACCTGCTCGTTGGCGAGCACGGTCTGGTCGTTGGGACACCACTTGACGGCCGCCTCGCTGCGATACGCGAGGCCGGCCCGGAAGAGCTCCAGGAAGATCCACTGGGTCCAGCGGTAGTAGGAGGGTTCGCTGGTGGCGAGCTCCCGGGACCAGTCGATCGAGATCCCCCAGGAGCGGAACTGCTCCTGGAAGGAGGCGATCGATTCGGCCGTCGAGACGCGGGGGTGGACGCCGGTGCGGATGGCGTGGTTCTCGGCCGGAAGCCCGAAGGCGTCGTAGCCCATCGGGTGCAGCACCCGCGCCCCGCGGCGGCGGCAGTAGTGGGCGATCGCGTCCCCCAGCGAGTAGCACTTCAGGTGCCCGATGTGGGGCTCCCCGCTGGGATAGGGGAGCATCTCCAGCACGTACGTGTCGGGCTCCTCGGGACCCGGGGCACCCGTCACGGCTGCCGTGCGGGAACGCGGGCCGCGGCCCTCGGCGGGGTCGC
>DATJOU010000300.1:0-7511 GCA_035506775.1 Solirubrobacteraceae bacterium
CGTGGACCGTTACGACGAGGACTGGTCGCAGCTGCGATGGGTGCAGCTGCTGGGAGCCGTGACGATCCTCCCGGGGCCGCCCGCGGCCGGCCCGGCCGAGGCCCTCAGGGAGCGCTATCCGCAGTACCGCGAGGACCCGCCGCCGGGTCCGCTGCTGAAGCTCGTGCCCGAGCGCGCGCTGCACTGGCGGGCGACGTGAGCGCCTGGGCAAAACCTCTCAGCGCCACCACGGGCGGCGCCTGGCTTGGGCCACGTGGACGGCCGGGGCCACAAGCTCGCCAAGGTGTTCGGCGAGGTGGTCGAGGTGCTCGCACAGCCACACCCCGTAATGCGAGCCCGAGGCGGTCGAGACGGTTTCGTCGGGGCCGAAGCTCGGGGGCGCCAGCGTGGTGGGCGTGTCCGGGCCGGCGCGCCCGACGACCAGGGCCAGGCGATCGAACCAGGCGGCGATCGTGGAGGTGCGTTTGACCAGCGCGCTGCGGGCCATCCCCACAAGCGTCGGGTCGGGCGCGAGCTCCGCGACCGAGTAGGCGGTCAGGCGGAGCCGCAGGCCCGCCCCCACGAGCCGCCACAGCTCGTGCAGCTCCAGCTGCTTGGTCCCCTGCTCGGCCAGGAAGCCGCGCAGCGCTTCGTCCAGGCGCGTGGCGGCGGCCGCTGTCGCGGCGGCGCCGTCCGCCATCTCGCCCTCGGCCCCGGCAACCCAACGGACCGCCTGTTCGAGGTAGCGGGCGCCGGCGCGGAAGCAGTCTGCGAGGTCGTCGCCGACGACCGACGCCAGACCCCGCGGCCAGAACAGCAGCCCGACGACCACGCTCACCGCGCAGCCGAGCGCGACGTCCTCGATCCGCACCACGCCGACCCTCCACCCCGCCGGAACGAGCAGGTTGAACAGCACCGCGACGACGATCGTGAAGGCGGCCTGGCCGACCGCGAAGGGAGCCGTGCCGGGGGCGTACGCGGCGACGAAAACCGCCACCGGCAGCACGATCCAGAGGCCGGTGGTGTCCGAGCCGATCGCGACCAGCAGAGCGCCACCGACCACGAAGCCGATCGCGGTGCCGACCAGCGCGCGGAAGGCGGTGGCGCCGGTCGCCACGGCGTTGCTGCGTAGCACCGACAGCGTCCCCAGGACCACCCAGAAGCCGTGCTGCACGCTGGTCACGTCGGCCACCGCCACGGCGGCGGCGATCGCGAATGCGCCGCGCAGGCTGTTGATCAGCCACACCGAGCGGACGCTGGCGTGGCTGAGGGCCACGCGACCGATCGCGGCCACGCGGTGGCCGGCACGGCGGGCGGCGGTGACGCCCAGCATCGCCTCGTCGCGGCGGCGTTCCAGCCACTGCGGCGAGGCGAGCCGTGACGCCACTCGCGTGTCCGCCCCGATCGCCAGCGACGCCAACGCGATCATGTCGGCGTGGAACAGGACGCGCGCCTCGTCCGCGTCGGCGGGACGGTGCGTGGATAGCTCCTCCAGGCGGGCCTCGCTGCGTGCGCGTGCCCCCTCCAGCCCGCCCAGGTCCACCTCGCGACCGCGGCGGCGCATCACGGCGGAGACGTCGCGAAGGGTCCCGATGGAGGCCTGGAGCAGCTCACGCTCGGCCGCGTCGATGCGGCTCAGGTCGCCGCGCTCGCGGACCATGTCCGACACCAGGCTGGTGCACCACTCGAGCAGGTCGATCGCGTTCGACAGCGCCTCGTCGGGAGCGCTGGCGCCGATGGGCCGGTATGCGGTCGCGGTGAAGGCGCCGAGGAGCGCGTGCTTGGCGGCGATCGCCGCCTCCAGCGATTCCTGCGTCGGCTCCCCCCGCAGTGCGCCCTCGATCACATCGGCGAGCGCATCGGCGACGCGCGCGGCCGCTGGCCGCAGACGGTCCCCAGGGACCGGCGGGGAGAGCAGCATCACCGCCGCGGTGGCGGTCAGCGACACGAGCCACCACCCGGCCAGGCGATCCGGGATCAGGCTCGCCGACCCGGGCGAGGCGGCGGGCAGCACGTATGTGAGCAGGGCTCCGTTCACCGCCGCGGCGGCGTTCGGACCCGACACGCCGGCGAAGAAGACGACGAAGGCGACGGGCACGGTGGCGAGCGCCGCGAGCGCCGGTGGCGAGCTGACGAGCGTTCCGATCGTCACCAACGCGCTGCCCGCGAGCGCGAGCGCGAGGTGCGCCGTCAGCTTTTCACGGCGGGTGCCGCCGAAGGACACCAGCACGAGCGTGGCGAAGCCGCCGAAGGCGGCGAACAGCGCGACCTGGAGGTTGCCGATCACCTGGTCGGAGAAGGCGAATACGCCCGGGACCACGATCGCGGCGCGAACCGCGCGGATCGCGGCCGGCCGCGACCACACCGGGCGCCAGCCCGCGACCGCCGCGCGCCAGCTCGACCCTCCTCGAGCCGCGGGCGACGACACGGACACCCCGTCGGGCACGGTGCGAGTCTAGAGACGCCCGGCGGTGCGGGCCGCCCCCGTGCCCCGGCCGGCCCCCGGGGCGATGAGGCTAGGCGGCGGCGTCGATGTAGCGGTGCAGCGCCTGCGCCGTCCGCTCCAGGATCTCGTCGGACAGCTCGGTGTCGCCGACGGCGCGTGCGATCGACAGCGCGCCCACCAGCGCAGCCAGGATCAGGTGTGCGGAGCCGGACACGTCGTGCGGCCCGTCGTCGCCCAGCAGCCCGGCGAGCAGCTCCAGGCTGCGTCCTACCTGCGACGCGTAGGCGGCGCGCACCCGCGGGCCGGCGCGCGAGACGTCGGCGGAGAGGGCGGCGACGGCGCACCCCGAATCCGGGCGGTCGCGGTGCTGCTTACCCAGATAGCCGTCGACGATCGTCCCCAGTGGGTCGGCGCCCTCGGGGACGACCACCTTCGCCGTGCGCCGTGCGCCGTGCTCGAGGGCGGCCTCCACCGCCTCCGCCACGAGCTCCTCACGGGAGTCGAAGTGGCGGTAGAAGCCGCCGTGGGTGAGACCCGCGGCACCCATCAGCTCCGCGACCGTGAGCCCGTCCACGCCATCGCGGCGGATGCGCGCAGAGGCGGCTCTGACGATGCGCTCATGGCTGGCCGTCTTCTCGGATTGGGAACTGCCCACCGTGCTCCTCCTGCTCTGCTCGTGCGCTTGACATTCAAGATGATACGCATCATCCTGAGCGCGATGAGCGACGAGCAGCTCTGGTCGCAGACCGCCTGCATCCTCTGCGAGTGCAACTGCGGCATCGAGGTCCAGCTCGAGGGCAGGCGGCTTTCCAGGATCCGCGGCGACAAGGCCCACCCCGGGACCCGCGGCTACACGTGCAACAAGGCGATGCGGCTCGACCACTACCAGAACGGGCGCGACCGACTCACCTCGCCCCTGCGCCGGCGCCCCGACGGCAGCTTCGAGGAGATCGCCTGGGACACGGCCGCGCACGAGATCGCCGAGCGCTGCAGCGCGATTCGCGACGCCCACGGTGGCGAGACGATCCTCTACTACGGCGGGGGCGGCCAGGGCAACCACCTCGGGGGCAGCTACAGCGGGGCCTTCCTGCGCGCGGTCGGCTCGCGTTACCGCTCGAGCGCCCTCGCCCAGGAGAAGACCGGTGAGGCGTGGGTCGAGCACCGCCTGTACGGGGCGCACACGCGGGGGGAGTTCGAGCACGCGGAGGTGTCGGTGTTCGTGGGCAAGAACCCGTGGATGTCGCAGAGCTTTCCCCGGGCAAGGGTGGTCCTGAAAGAGATCTCCAAGGACCCGCGGCGGTCGATGATCGTGATCGACCCGGTGTTCACCGACACCGCCCGGCTGGCCGACTTCCACCTGCGGGTGCGGCCGGGGACCGACGCCTGGTGCCTGGCGGCGATGGTCGCGGTGCTCGTCCAGGAGGATCTCCTCGACCGCGACTTCCTCACCGAGCACGTTTCCGGGGCGGAGCCCGTGCTGAGCGCCTTCGCCGCCATCGACGTCGGCCGCTACGCACGAGCCTGCGGCATCGAGGAGGAGCTGCTGCGATCCGCCGCCCGGCGGATCGGGCAGGCGGAGAGCGTCTCGGCGTTCGAGGACCTCGGCATCCAGCAGGCCCCCAACAGCACGCTCTGCTCGTACCTGAACCGGCTGCTGTGGATCCTCACGGGGAACTTCGGCAACCCCGGGGGGATGCACCTGCACAGCTCGTTCGTGAACCTGTTCCGCGACCCGAGGATGCGCCGCACCCCGGTCACCGGCGCTCCGATCATCGGGGGGCTGCTGCCCTGCAACGTGATCCCCGACGAGATCCTCACCGACCACCCGCAGCGCTTCCGGGCGATGATCGTGGAGAGCTCCAACCCGGCACACTCGCTCGCCGACTCGCCGCGCTTCGCCGAGGCCTTCCGGGCGCTCGAGCTGATGGTCGTGATCGACGTGGCGATGACCGAGACGGCGCGCCACGCCGACTACGTGCTCCCGGCCGCCAGCCAGTACGAGAAGCCGGAGGCCACGTTCTTCAACTTCGAGTTCCCCGAGAACACCTTCCACCTCCGCCGGGCCCTGCTCGAGCCGCTGCCCGGGACGCTGCCCGAGGCGGAGATCTGGGCGCGCCTGGTGCGTGCCCTGGGCGTGGTCGGCGAGGACGAGCTGGAGCCGCTGCGGACGGCGGCGCTGGAGGGCTATGGGGCGTACGCGGGCGCGTTCGCACGGGCCACGAGCGAGAACCCCGCCCTCTCGAGCCTCGCCCCGTACGTGCTGTACGAGACCCTCGGCCCCGCGCTCCCCGACGGCCTGGCGAGCGCGGCCGCCCTCTGGGGGCTCGCCCACCGCTGCGCGATGACCTACCCGGAGGCTGTCCGCCGGGCCGGCCACGGCGACGGCAACGAGCTGTTCGAGGCGGTCATCTCCTCACCCTCGGGCGTGGTGTTCACGCGCGACGAGTACGGCGAGGACTTCGCCCGCATCGCCCACGCCGACGGGCGGATCGCGCTCGAGCTGCCGGAGATGCTCGAGCAGCTCCGGGGGATCGACGCCGGTCCCCCCGTCCACACCAGCGAGCGGCTCCCGATCGTGCTGTCGGTGGGAGAGCGGCGCTCGTTCACCGCCAACGACATCTTCCGCGACCCGGGCTGGCGCAAGCAGGACGCGGACGGGCGGCTGCGGGTGAGCAACGAGGACGCGGCCCGGATCGGACTGTCGGACGGGTCGCGGGCACTGATCACGACGGCCCGTGGGAGCGCCGAGGCGGTGGTGGAGGTGACCGACGTCATGCAGCCCGGTCACGCGTCGCTGCCGAACGGGTTCGGGCTGTCGAGCACCGGCCCGGACGGAGAGACGGTCGTGACGGGTGTGCCCCCCAACACGCTCACCTCCTCGGAGTGGCGCGACGACTTCGCCGGCACCCCCTGGCACAAGCACGTGCCGGCCAGGATCGAGCCGCTCGGCGCGGGGGCGGCCTAACGGACGCTCCTGAAGGAGGCCCGCACCTCCTCCACGAACCGCTGCGGCTGCTCCATCGCCGCGAAGTGCCCGCCGCGGGGCGGTTCGCCGAAGTGACGCAGGTCGGTGAAGCGGGTTTCCGCCCAGCGGCGGGAGACGCGGAAGATCTCCTTCGGGAACACCGAGATCCCCGCCGGGACCGCGATCGGGTCGAAGTTGCGGCTGTTGAAGCTCTCCCAGTAGAGCCGCGCCGAGGACGCCCCGGCGGCCGGGAGCCAGTACAGCATCACGTTGTCGAGCAGCTCGTCGCGGGCGAGCACGTTCTCCGGGTGGCCATCGCAGTCTGTCCAGGACCAGAACTTCTCGACGATCCACCCGCACAGCCCGGCGGGCGAGTCCACCAGCCCGTAGCCGACCGTCTGCGGCCGGGTGGACTGCTGCGTGGAGTAGCCGGAGTCCCACCGGGCGTACTCGGCGAACGACGCCAGCGCCGACTGCTCCTGCTCGTTGAGCTCGCCCAACCCCTGCAGCGCCTTCGGGTCGGCGAGCGCCATGTTGAGGTGGATGCCGGCCAGGTGTTGCTGGTCGAGCAGTCCCAACGCCATCGTGACCGCCGAGCCCCAGTCCCCACCCTGGGCGCCATAGCGCTGGTATCCGAGGCGGGCCATCAGCTGTGCCCAGGCGCCGGCGATTCGCTGCACGTTCCACCCCGGCGACGTGGGCTTGGCGCTGAACCCGTATCCCGGCAGCGACGGACACACGAGGTGGAAGGCGTCGGCCGCCTCGCCCCCGTGGGCGACCGGGTCGGTGAGCGGCCCGATCACCTTTTGGAACTCGATGATCGACCCCGGCCACCCGTGGGTCATCACCAGCGGCAGGGCCCCCTCGTGGGGGGAGCGGACGTGCAGGAAGTGGATCGGCAGACCGTCGAGCTCGGCGACCCCCTGCTCGTAGGCGTTCAGGGCGGCCTCCGTGCGGCGCCAGTCGTAGCGCTCGCTCCAGTGCTCGCACAGCTCCCGCAGGTAGGCGAGCGGGATCCCCTGCGACCAGTCGGAGACCGGCTCGGGCTCGGGCCAGCGGGTGCGCCGCAGCCGTTCGCGCAGGTCCACGAGCTGGCGCTCGTCGACTTCGATCGCGAAAGGGGTGACCCCGGCGGCCATCGCGCCACACGCTATGGGAGATGATCCGCCCGTGAGCGCCGCCTACTCCCCGGCCGCCTGGCACGACCTGTATGTCGCCACCGCCAGCGCCACGGCCGCCCTCACGGGCCTGCTGTTCGTCGCCGTGTCCCTCAACATCGAGCGGATCCTGAAGTTCGAGGGACTTCCCGAGCGCGCGATGCAGACCCTGGCCATGCTCCTCACGCCGCTGATCGCCTCGATCCTCGGCCTGATCCCGGGACAGTCGAATACGGCGCTCGGGGTCGAGCTGCTCGTGCTCGGGGTGGCGTCGACGGTCGCGATCGCACAGACGCTCCGCCGCACCATCCCGGGTGGCCGCAATCACCAGCACGCGGGCTTCCACGTCCTGATCACGCTCCCCGCGAGCGTGCCCATCGTCGTGGGCGGGGCGAGCCTGCTCGCCGGGTCGGGCGGGGGCCTCTACTGGATCGTCGCCGCCATCGTCGCCGCGATCCTGGGCGCGTCGGTCAACGCGTGGGTCCTGCTGGTGGAGATCCTGCGGTAGCGCGTCGATGCGGGGCGCTCAGCCGAGCACGCAGCGAAACCCGATGTGACTGGTGGAGGTGTCGATCGCCTCGGGCTGGCGGGCGGCCGGGCGGTAGCGCAGGCAGTAACTGGGGGCGCACAGGTGGGAACCGCCCTTGATCACCCGCCGGGGGATGTGCGACCCCGGATTGCCGACGTCGAAGGAGGCTCGGGCCGAGCGCACGCGGGGATCGCGGGCGGGGGCGCAGCACGGACTCCCATCGCCCGTGTCACCGTCGCGATGGGGTGCGTAGTAGTCGCTTGTCCACTCCCAGACGTTGCCCGTGACGTCTAGGAGCCCGTAGCCGTTGGCCGGGAAGAGACCGACCGGCGTCGTCCCGCGCCAGCCTCTGGAGCCGGTGTTGCGCCACGGGAACTCACCCTGCCAGTGGTTCGCCATCAGCTCTCCCCCCGGGCGCTCGGTCTCGCCCCACGC
>DATJOU010000301.1:0-16584 GCA_035506775.1 Solirubrobacteraceae bacterium
CGCCCGACGGTGGGTGCGCAGGCGCTGGGGATCGCCAGGGCGGCGTATGAGTACTCGTTGGAGTACGCCAAGGAGCGTGAGCAGTTCGGCCGCAAGATCATCGAGAACCAGGCGGTGGCGTTCACGCTGGCGCGGATGAAGCTCGAGATCGACGCCGCCCGGCTGCTCGTCTGGAGGGCCTCGTGGATGGGCCGCAACGGGCACCGTTTCGAAAACGCCGAGGGCTCGATGAGCAAGCTCAAGGCGGGCGAGGTGGCGGTGTGGGTCTCAGAGCGGGCGATCCAGATACTGGGAGGCAACGGCTACACCCGCGAGTACCCTGTTGAGCGCTGGCACCGCGACGCAAAGATCTACGACATCTTCGAGGGAACCGCCGAGATCCAGCAGCTGGTGATCGCCCGCGCGATCAGCGGCATGCAGATCAGGTAGTCCGACCGGAGGTCCGCGCCCGCAGACGCCTGCCGGCGACGTTCGCCTGCGTGGTGCTGGTCGCCGGGCTGGTGCTGTCCGGGATCCTCCTGACCGGCTCCGGCGGTGGTGCGTCGGGCGCCACGGCGTCCGCGCCGGCCGGCTCCGAAGTCGTGTACAGCAACCTCCCCGCCGACCTCCACGGGCTCCCGGTGGCGGTGTTCGAGTCCTACGCGATCGGCGAGTTCGGGGGTGAGGTGCAGCTGGGGGGGACCAGCCGCAGCAACCCCGTCGTCAGCGTGATGCTGGCCAGCTACGCCTGCCAGCACGGCCGCGCGAACAGCTGCCGCACGACCCCGGGGGCGACGTTCAGCTGGCCGCTCACGCTCGAGCTGTACCGGGCCGGGCCTCGCGACGAGCGGGGAGACCTGCTGGCACGGGTCACGAAGCGCTTCCAGATCCCCTACCGGCCCTCGGCCCGGAGCAGCTGCCCGGACGAAGGCTGGACGGTCGGATTCGGCCCCGAGTGCGAATTCGCCCAGCTCCACAGCGTGAGCTTCAGCTTCCCGAGTCTAACCCTCCCGTCGAGGGTTATATTCGGGCTCGAGTTCGAAACCCAGGACTACGGCAACGAACCGATCGGCAAGCCGGGTCCGTATGACGAGCTCGGGGTGGCGGTGGCGGCCGACTACGTGTGCCACCACCGCGAGAAGGGCGGCGAATGCGTTCCCGGCGCCTACATCAACGCCGACAAGACGGCTCCGCGGGTCGGGTCGGACCCGCTTCCCGACCAGGTCTTCATCAACACCAACTACGCCCCGCTGCCGTGCGGTGGGCTGGCAGGGTCATTCGGCGTCACCGGTCCCTGCTGGACCCACGAACAGCCGGTCGCGGAAATCCGCGCCTCTCCGGGCGGCTGAGCGGGCCCCCGCCCCCGCAGGCTCGGGCGGCTACCAGGCCTGGCCCGCCCCGCAGCGGGGGCAGGTGACGCTGGTGGAGACCGGGGCGCTGAAGAAGAGCCCGCATCCGCACGTGTAGGAGGCGCTGTCGAGCGGTCCTCCGGCCTCCCTCACCCGCTGGGCGGCGTGGTCCCGGCGGGGGTGCGTGACGGCGGGCTGGCGCGCCTCGGCGCGGTCGCGCCCGCGGGCGCGGTGGCTGGTGCGGCGCAGGGGCAGGTTCGATGGCAGGCGTCGGAGGCGGGTCATGGCGTCTTTGTCAATAACCTCGCGCACCCCTGATGGTTTCGCCCCCGGGGCGAGATTTCCTCGCGCGACGGAGCGGCTTGGCGGCCGGGGGTCTTTGGAATACTGCTCGGGCAGATGTCCCCCGCGCGCAAGCGAACGGTGCGCCTGGTGGTGGCGCTGAGCGCCGCCGTGGTGCTCGCCAGCGCCCTGATCTACACCAGCTTCACGGCCGCCAGCCCGGCGCTCACGCCGACCGAACTGCTGCGCCAGGCCCAGCCGGGTCGCAGCTACCAGCTGACCGGGACCGTGGCCCACGGCTCCGTCCACCGCGAGGGTGCGGTGCTCGACTTCAGCGTCCAGGACCGGGCCGGGACCCGGGCCGTGGCGCTCGCCTACACGGGCACCGTCCCGGATCCGTTCCGCGAAGGCCGAGAGGTGATCGTGACCGTGCAGAAGCAGGGAACGCGCTTCGTGGGAGAACGCAACTCGCTGATCACCAAGTGCCCCTCGAAGTACAAGACCGCTCCGCCGAGCGAGAAGCAGAACCTGTAGGCGGCTGATGGCCGGATTCGGCTTCACCTGCCTGCTGCTTGCGCTCGCCGTGTGCGCCTACGGGATCGCGGCCTCGATCTACGGGGTCCGCACCCGCCGCTGGGAGTTCGCCGACTCGGGTCGCCGCGCGATGTACGCCCTCGCGGCGGTGCTGACGATCGCCGGGCTGGTGCTCGAGATCGCCTTCGTGCGCAACGACTTCGCCTTCAACACCGTCGCCGACACCTCCAGCCGCACCACCCCGGGCCTGTACCGGGTGGCCGCCCTGTGGTCCTCCCAGGAAGGGTCGCTACTGCTGTGGGCGTGGCTGCTGTCGCTGTGGTCGAGCCTCGCGCTGCTGCTCACCCGCAAGCGGCTGCGGGAGATCAGCGCCTACGCCACGGCGATCCTGCTCGGGTTGGGGGGCTTCTTCGTGGCGCTGATGGTCTTCTACGCCAACCCCTTCGCCACCACCACTCCGGCCCCGGCCGAAGGCGCCGGGCTGGACCCGCTGCTGCGCTTCCCGACGATGATGATCCACCCTCCGATGCTGTACTCGGGATACACGCTGTGCATGATCCCGCTGGCATTCGGGTTCGGGGCGCTGCTCGCGCGGCGGCTGCAGGCCGATTGGATCGGGGCCATCCGCCGCTTCGCCTTCGCCGCCTGGCTGTTCCTCGGGATCGGGATCCTGCTCGGGGCCCGGTGGTCCTACTCGGAGCTCGGCTGGGGCGGCTACTGGGGCTGGGACGCCGTCGAGAACGCCTCCCTGATGCCGTGGCTGACCGGGACCGCGTTCCTGCACTCGCTGATGATCCAGGAGAAGCGGGGCATGCTGAAGGTGTGGAACGTGTCGCTGGTGCTGGCCACCGGGACGCTGGCGATCATGGGGACCTTCCTCGTCCGCAGCGGGATCCTCAACTCGATCCACGCCTTCGGAGGGCACACGCTGGGGGTGCCGTTCGTGGTGCTGATCGGGGTGCTGATCGCGGCCTCGATCTACCTCGTCGTCTCGCGCCGGGACATGCTGCGCTCCGAGGCCCGGCTGGACTCGCTGCTGTCCCGCGAAGCGGCCTTCCTGGCCAACAACATCGTCCTGGTGGCGCTGTGCTTCGTGATCTTCTGGGGCACGTACTTCCCGCTCATCTCGGAGGCCGTGTCCGGGCACGAAGCCTCGGTGGGGCCGCCCTGGTTCGACCGCTACACGGTCCCGTTGGCGCTGCTGCTGGTGCTGCTGTCGGGGATCGGCCCCGTGATCGCCTGGCGGCGGGCGAGCCTCGCCAACGCGAGGCGGAACTTCCTGCTCCCCACCGCCGCCGCGCTGGCGACGTTCGCCGGGCTGGAGCTGTCCGGGGCCTCGCACAAGCCGTTCGCGACGGCGATGTTCTGCTGCGCGGCGTTCGTGCTGGGCAGCGTGGGGCAGGAGTTCGCCCGCGGCACCCGTGTGCGCCGGGCGATCGCCGGAGAGCCGGCGCCGCGGGCCCTGCTGGCGCTCGTGCGCCGCAACCGCCGCCGCTACGGGGGCTACATCGTCCACCTCGGGATGGCCGTCCTGTTCGTCGGCGTGGCGGCCTCGTCGTCCTTCCAGCACGCCGTCGAGCGGGGGCTCTCACCGGGCCAGTCGGCCCGCGTGGGCGCCTACACGGTCCACTACGTCAAACCGACGGCCACCGTCACCCCGGCCAACGATGCCGCCCACACCGGCGCCCTGCTCAGCCTCGGCGCCCGCCTGAACGTCACCAAGGGCGGCCACCACGTCGCCACGCTCGAACCCAGCGAGGGCTTCTACCCCTCCGGCGAAGCCGGCCAGGGCACCGTCGGCAGCCTGATCGGAGGCACGCCGGTGAGCCACATCGCGATGGACGGTGGCATCACCCGCGATGTCTGGAGCGCGATCGCGCCCGACATCGAAGCCCCCGCCCTGCAGAAGATCGTCAGCGCCGGCAACCGCACGCTGCCCCCCGAAGACGCGCTCGTGGCGCTCGGGGTGCTGGCGCGCTCATACCTGGCCCATCCGCCACAGGCCCAGTTCCACTTCATCGTCTCGCCGCTGGTGATGTGGATCTGGCTCGGGGGCGCGATCGTCCTGTTCGGCGGGCTGATCGCGCTGTGGCCATCCCCAAGCGCCGTGCGCCGCCGGGTGGCGGCCCTGGAACGCCCCCGCGCCCTGCGCGGCCTCGCCCGCGCGTAGGCGCCGGCGACGGGCCGGTCTCCGGTGGACATCGCGATTGCGCTCCTGACCGTGGCGCTGCTGGCGCTGGTGGTCCGCTTCGTCGGGGCCCCGCTGCACGCCCGCGCCCGTCCCGAGCCGTCCGAGAGGGACGCCGAGCGGGACGCGTTGGAGGCGGCCCGCGAGGCCAAGTACCGCGAGATCCGCGACCTCGAGCTCGACTACCGCACCGGCAAGCTTTCGCCCGAGGACTACCAGGCGATCGACGCCCAGCTGCGCTCGGAGGCGATCCAGATCCTCGACCGGATCGAGCGTGCCGAGGCCGAGGCGCCCGGGGACGCCAGCGAGGGGTCCGGGGCGGGCTGAGCGGCGCCCGGCGGGCGCGCCGGGGTCAGGACCAGGGTGCCTTGAGCAGGATGATCGCGTTCACGAAGAACGCGACGGCGAAACCGATCGTCCAACGGTTGAGGTTGCGCTCGACCATCGAGCCGCCCCCCAGGGGGCCGGCGCCGCTGCCCACGCCGAAGGCCCCGGAGAGCCCCGCGTCCTTGCCCGAGTGCATCAGGATCAGCAGCACCAGGACCACGGAGATCGCGACCTGGATGATGGAGTCGATCGTTTCCACGATCCGTTAAGTTAGCGCGCCCAGCGGGCAATGTGGCCCGAAAGGCACCCACGTCGCGGACGCGAGCAGGACTGCGAGGACCCCCGGCGAAGGGACGCGAAGAGGACCCATTGCGACATTCCGTTCCCCCGACCGTTACCTTGCACAGCCACTGCCTCAACCAGGCGGCACCCCGGGGAGACCGCACGAGAGTTTCACGAATGCTTTACGTATTCGACCGATTCTGCCGATATGACTGCGGGTGGGCCTCTCCCGGAAGCCTGCGTTAGTCAGGTCGATCACGGATCATGGGAAGACCCGAGAGCGAACAAGAGCCAGACCGCCCCGGCCACCAGGCCACAGCGCCCGCCTCGGGAGGCTCGCGGCCGCGCCGGGTCGCACGCGCCCTGTTCGCCCTCGCCGGAGGCGGCCTGACGGCTGCCGGGGTCGGCGGCGCTGCGGCCCAGACGGCGGTCGCGGCGGGACCGAAGGCCTCGGCCGAAGGACTGCCCAGCGGCGCCACCCCGCAGAGCGGCCAGGAAGCTCCCGCCACCGGCTCGACGGGCCAGACCGAAACGACCACCACGCCCGCCACGGGCACCACCACGGGCACGACGCCGACCACGACCACCACCACGACGCCGACCACGACCACCACCACGCCGCAGACCACCACCACGCCGCAGACCACCCCCGCCGGGAAACACAAGCAGGGCTCCGAAGCCCCGAGCGTGGTCGTGCAGCGCAAACAGAAGGACAGCTCCGGGGCCAAGAACAGCGCCTCCCAGCAGAAGGCCGCGGACAGCGCCAAGGGCAAGGAAAAGGGAGGCCCGAACGGGGTCGCCGCCTCGCCCCAGTCGGTCGCCGACAACGCCGCCCTGGAAGCGATCCTGAACTCCTCCAACGCCTCCGCCACGGCGCTCGACTTCTACCGCGTGCCGCTCTTCCTGCTGCCGATCTACAAGGCGGCGGCCGTCCAGTACGGCGTGCCATGGCAGATCCTGGCGGCGATCAACGAAATCGAGACCGACTTCGGGACCGACCTGTCGGTGTCCAGCGCCGGAGCCGTGGGCTGGATGCAGTTCATGCCCGGCACCTGGCTGCAGTACGGGGTTGACGCCCTCGACGCCGGCTACGCCGACCCCTACAACCCCGTGGACGCGGTCTTCGCCGCCGCCCGCTACCTGCGTGCCGCCGGGGCCACGAACGACCTCAAGGCCGCGATCCTGGCCTACAACCACTCCGAAGAATATGTCGCCTCGGTGCTGCTGCGGGCGAAGCTGATCAGCGCCTACCCGCAGGGCGTGATCGCCACCCTCACGGGCCTGATCGACGGGCGCCTGCCGGTCACCGGCAAGCAGCTGTCGTGGACCACCCCGAGCGACAGCTCTGCGAGCGGCTCCGACAGCGGCTCGACCGAAGCCACCGCCGCCGGCGCCACGGGCAGCTCGAGCTCGAGCGCGACCGCCGGCGCCACCCAGACCTCCTCCGAAGCGGCGACTCCCGGCTCCACCGCCGCGCCGTCCCCGGCGGCCGCCGCCGCTGCAGGCGGGTCGGGCAGCGGCCGTCCGCTCCAGCTGGCGGACCTCAAGACCTCCCCGAAGGCCGACGTGGTGGCGGTCCAGGACGGTCGCGTGATCGGCCTCGGTGCCTCGCGCAAGCTCGGCCTGTACGTGGTCCTGCGGGACGTCTACGGGGACGTCTTCACCTACGCCGGGCTCGGCTCGATCGCCCCCAAATACACGAACCCGAAGACGCCCGCCGGGGCCTCGAGCGCGGCCGTGGCGGCCGCGAGCAAGGCGCCCACGCCTACCGGACCGGCGAGCGCCGGCAGCCAGCCGGAGACGCTGAAGGTGACGCTCCCGAAGCCCTCGGGCGGTGGCTCCTCGGCCAACAGCGGGACGGTCACGATCGCGCCCGTCGCCCAGGCGGGGGTGCCCGCCGGGATGGGCCGCGTACGGCTGTACGCGCGGCCCGGCAACCCCGACGCCCGCGCCGCCGCCGTCGCCAAAGCCGCTGAACGGGCCCAGCAGGCCCGCGCCAACGCCGGACAGCCGCTGCGCAAGGGCTCCGTGGTGGCCGCCGGGACCGTGCTGGGCAAGGTCACCGTGTCGCCCGAAAGCAGCAGCGCCGGGACGCTCCGCTTCGCCGTCCAGCCGGCTGGTGACGCGGCCACCATCGACCCCGGCCCCGTGCTCTCCAACTGGGCCCAGCTGCAGGCCGCGCTGCACCCCGAGGGGGCCAAGGCGTCGAACCCGCTGCTGGGGGCGACGGCCAGCGACGTGCTGCTGCTGACGCGCTCGCAGCTGCAACGGGCGATCCTCTCCGACGCCGAAATCTCGATCTACGGGTGCGGTCGCCGGGACATCTCCAGCGGGGCGATCGACAAGCGGGCCCTGGCCGTGATCGCGTTCCTCGCCCGCAGCGGGCTCGAGCCGACGATCAACGCGCTGCGCTGCGGTCAGTCCGAGTACACCGCCGACGGCTCGCTGTCGCCGGCCTACGACGGCCTGACCGTCGGCATCTCGGCGATCAACGGTGTCAAGATCGCCCACCACCAAGGCCCGGGCTCGATCACCGACCTCACGATCCGCACCCTGCTGACGCTTCCGCAGCAGTACGTGCCGCACGAAATCCTCAGCCTGATGCGCTACCCGAAGTCGTCGAACACGAAGGCCAGCAGTGTCTACTGGAACCAGATCAGGCTCGTGTTCTCCTCGCCCCAGCCCGCCGCCCAGGACGCCCGGGCGCACGCCGCCCAGACCCCGGCCCGCAACCTCAGCGGCGCGCTGAGCACCTCGCAGTGGGAAGAGCTGATGGGACGTATCCAGGCGCTCCCGTTCCCGACGGTGCCGACCAAGCCCAGCTCCTCCGCGATTCCCGACCCGACCCGAGCGCACTAGCCGCCACCCCGCCATGGCCAGCTTCGGGGGCATCGACCTCGGCGGCACCAAGATCCAGGCGGCGATCGTCGACGAGGACAACAGCGTCCTCGGCTCGGCCCGCAGGCCCACGCCCACCTCGGGAGGCCCCCCGGACGTCGCCCGCGAGATGGTGACGGCGCTCGAGGACGCCGCCAAGGCGGCCGAGACGGACCCCGCCGGGCTGGCGGGCGTCGGGGTCGGCTCCCCGGGAACGGTCCGCGGCGACGAGGTCACCGGGGCCCGCAACCTGCCGGGCTGGGAAGGGTCCTTTGCGCTCGGGCCCGAGCTCGAACGGCAGCTCGGGTGCCGGGTGGCGCTCGGCAACGACGTCCGCGTCGCCACCCAGGCGGAGTTCGAGCTCGGCGCCGGGCGCATGTACCGGTCGCTGCTCGGGGTCTTCTGGGGAACCGGTGTCGGCGGCGGGCTGATCCTCGACGGGAAGCCGTGGCTCGGCCGCGGCGGGGCCGGCGAGATCGGCCACGTGGTCGTCGAGATGGAGGGCGCGCTCTGCACCTGCGGGCGGCGGGGTTGCATGGAGGCCTACGCCGGGCGGGCGGCGATGGAAGCCCACGCCGAATACCTGCACCGCGAGAAGGGGCGCCGCACGGACCTGTTCAAGCTGATGCGCGAGCGCGGTCGCACGCGGCTGACGAGCGGGGTGTGGGCGAGGGCGCTGGCGGACGGCGACAAGCTCGCGGTGCACATGCTCGACCGCGCGGTGGCGGCCCTGGGGGCCGGGGTGGCCTCGGTGGTGAACGTGCTCGACGTCGAAGCGGTCCTGATCGGGGGTGGCCTCGGGGTGCGCCTGGGACACCCGTACGCCGAGCGGATCACGGCCGCGATGCTGCCCCACCTGTTCGCCGACTACGACCCGCCGCGGGTCCACGTGGCGGCCCTCGGGGACCTCGGCGGTGCAATCGGCGCCTCCCTGCTGGTGCGGGAAGCGGAACCGGACGGTGCCGCAAACGGCACCTCCGGCGCCGGTGCCGCTGTCCACCCGGGCTGACCCCCGCCGCCTCCGGTAGGCCGCCCCGGGGCGGGGCGGAGCCCTCTATGTTGGGACTCCGATGCTGTCGTTCTGGCCGTCGATCGTGCTGCTGTCGATCGTGCAGGGGGTGCTGGTGGCGCTGCCCGGGCCGCTTCGGGACCCTCGTCTGGCGCGCCTGCGCAGCGGACGCTGGGCGGTGATCCCGCCGTTGTCGGTGGTCGGCTTCGTGTTCGTCACGCGGGCCGCCGAAAACGCCAGCGCCGACGGCCTCACCTACCTGGCCCTCGTGTGCGTGCCGGTGTTGGCCGCGCTGGCGCTGGGCGTGCTGGGCCGTGGGGCACGTGGCCGGGCAGCGCTGCTGGTGATCCCGCTGTTCGCGCTGGCGTGGGCCGACCGCGGCGACCTCCCGGGGCAGGCGGCGGCGCTGGCGCTGACGGGACTCAGCTGCGTCTCCCTGGGAGTGCTGCTCGCAGCCGTCACCCCTCCGAGGTGGCTCGGGTGGGGAATCGTCCTGATGGCCCTCGCCGACGCGGCGCTGGTCACCGCGGACCTGCTCCAGCGTCCCAACAACGCACTCAACGCCGCCCACCCTGCCGCCGGCCTGCCGCGGCTGCAGAGCGCGGTCCTGGGGTCGGCCGTGATGGGCTACGGCGACCTCTTCATCGCGGCCGCCCTCGGTGCCCTGCTGGCGAGCGAGTTCGGACTCGCCGAGCAGCTGCGTGGGGCCGTGCTGGTGGCCGTGTTGGCGCTGCTGTTCGACCTGCTGTTCCTGACGGTGGAAGAGCTCCCCGCCACCGTCCCGGTGGCCACCGCGCTGGTGCTGATCGTCCTCAGACGCCGCCGGAGAGGCCTGGAAGGGCTGCCGGAAGCGCGGCCTGCTCCTCGCCTGGCCGCGGCTCGGGCTGACCCCGTTCGCGGCCCGCTCGCGCCGTGATCGTGCGCGCCCCGAGCTCGATCGCCGCCGGTGCCTCCACGTCGCGCCCGGATCCGGCGCCGGCCTGCTCGATGCGGCGCACCGCGGGGATCACGCGGTGGTCGAAGGAGCCGACGGCGTCGTTGTAGGCGCCGACCGCCGAGTCCAGCTGGCGGCCGAGCTTCGAGAACGGCTCCACGAAGCGCCCCAGCCGGCGATGCAGCTCCCGCCCGCAGTCGGCGATCTCGCGGGCCGACTGCGCGATCAGCTCCTGGCGCCAGCCGTAGTGGACGGCCCACAGCAGCCCGATCAGGGTCGTGGGGGTCGCCATCAGCACCTGTTGGGAGACCCCGTACTCGATCAGCGCCGGATCCTCCGCGAGGGCGGCCTGGTAGATGCCGTCGGAGGGGATGAACATCACCACGAACTCGGGTGACAGCTCGAGCCCCCGCTGGTAGCCCTTGGAGGCGAGCTTGGAGATGTGCTCGCGCGTCTGGCGGGCGTGGCGCAACGAGTGCAGCTCGCGCTCCTGCTCGCCGGAGGCCTCGATCGCGGACAGGTAGCCGTCGAGCGGGACCTTGGAGTCCACCACCACGACCTTCCCCCCCGGGAGACGTACCAACATGTCGGGGCGCAGCGCCCCGTCCTCGCCGGCGATCGTGTGCTGCTCGAAGAAGTCGCAGTGCTCCACCATCCCGGCCATCTCCACCACGTTGCGCAACTGCAGCTCCCCCCAGGCCCCTCTGGTGGCAGGGCGCCTGAGGGCGGTGGCGAGGTTTGCGGCCTGGTCGCGGAGCGAGCCCACGCCCTCCCCGAGCTGGCGGACCATCTGCGCCAGCTCACCCTGCGCCTTGGCGCGCTCGCGCTCCAGGCGCCCGATCTCGCCCTCCATCCTCACCAGGCGCTCGGCCACGGGGCCGACGACGCCCTTGATCTCCTCGGTGCGGCGGGCCATCTCGCCGGCCGCCCGCTCCTCCTCGGCACGGCGCGCATCGGTCATCCTGGCGGCCAGCGAGTCGCCGGTGCGCGACAGCACCTCTGCCGACAGCGTGGCGAGTTCTTCGCGCATCCGGGCGCGGCTGCGGCGCAGCCCGAAGGCGGCCAGGGCGGCGCCCGCGAGCGCCCCGAACACCAGCACCAGCGCGATCAGCACGGGCTCGAAGGTAAGGCTGACCAGAGCATGACAAGCCAATATCCCAGCCGCTCCGGATGGACCGGTCCCGGCTTGACACTCCCACAACCCGGCTCTATGGTCGATGGTCCTCCGTGGGAGACACGCTGGCTTGGAGGGCTTTCCGCTGAGGGATGAGACAACTGAGGGGCTATGCCTGCGGGCATCTCCCGTGAGCAGTTAGAGGAGGATTTTCGAATGAAAGCCACGTACGGCTCTGGCGGTACCCCCCGGGCCCGCGGAGGGGTGATCGGGTGTGTGCTGCTGTTCGCACTCGCGATCTCGGCGCTGGTGCTGGCACCCGCGGCGGCGAACGCCAGGAAGGCCAAGGGCACCCAGGTCGCGCCCGAAACACAGGACTACATCGCCCTCGGAGACTCGATCTCCTTCGGCTACAGCCAGGAACGCTTCAACATCCACGCCCCGACCGAGGCGCCCGCCTTCTTCGAAGAAGGCGTCGCCAACGACGCGCTGAAGCTGCTGCGCAAGGCGACCGGCAAAAAGTCGCTGCAGGTGGTGAACGACGCGTGCCCCGGTGAGACGTCCAACGGGCTGATCGGCGAAAACCCGATGCTGGGCGGCGAAGTCTCGACCGAGACCTATGAAGAAGTCGAAGGGAAACCGGCAGAACGGTTCCCGTTCGGCGGCTACCAGGGCCTCGGCGACTGGCACCCCTGCAAATACACCTTCCGCAACCACCTGCCCCTGCACAACGGCGGGTACTTCGAAGGCACCAAAGAAGCCTCCCAGCTCGAAGAGGCCCTGGCGACCGTCAAATCGGTCAACCCGGTCACCGAAAAACCGACCGAAGTGAAGGCCATCTCGTTGAACATCGGCAGCAACGACGAGCTCGCGGCGATCACGCAGTGCGAGGACGAAGTGGCCGTCGAATTCGGCGAAAAAGGCTCGAGCAAATACGGCTCCTCACCCCCAGCGGCGACCGAAACGTGCATCGTCAAAACGGCGCTCGGTGTGACCCTGCCGCACATCATCAAAAACATCGAGGACACGGTGAGCGTGCTGGAAGCCAACTACAGCGGGCCGATCATCGTGATCGGGTTCTACAACCCGGACGCATTCGTGTTGTCGGGCACCGACATCCTGCAGAAAAAAGCCAACGAAGAAGTGGAAGCGGAACTCAAAGCGAAGAACCCGCACGTGAGCTACGCGAACCCGTTCCCGGTGTTCAACAAGGACGCCCTGATGGGCAAGCCGGAAAAGGAGCAGGAAGCGATCTGCAAGTACACGGAAATGTGCAACCCGAACGTGCAGGTCAAAGGCGGCATGCCCGAAGGCAAGGACGGGGACATCCACCCGACCGTCAAGGGCTACAAGGTGCTGGCGAAGCTCGTCGCGGCGGCGTACGCAGCCAACCCCGCCAAATGATCGACTGATCGACCGGCCCTCGCGGGCTGATCGACCGAATCGGTGAAACGGGGCGTCCGGCCGTCGGCCGGGCGCCCCGCTTTCCTCGGGGGGGCACGTCGGCTCGCCCGCCCGGCGCCGGTGGCGCGGCGCCCCTCAGGCGGCCGGCGGCGCCAGCTGCCCGGGGACCCGCCGGACGGCCTCTTCCAGGATCCCGAGCATCGCCGGTGCGGCCGGTACCAGCCTGCCGCCGGCGGGGGCGAGCGCAATCACCGTGCGCGTCGGCGGAGCCGGGGCCAGGGCACAGATGACGATGTCCTCGCGCACCACCGACAGCGCCAGCTCGGGGATCAGGGCCACACCCACGCCCGCCGCCACCAGCCCCTGGACGGTCTGGTAGTCGTCGCTCTCGAAGGCCACCCGCGGGTCGAACCCGGCCGCCAGGCAGCTGCGCACCACGTGGCGGGCGCAGGGGCTCGAGCCCGACGTCTGGACCCACGCTTCCCCGGACAGCTCCTCGAGGCGGATCGAGCTGCGCCTCGCGAGCGGGTGCTCGCGGGGGAGGGCGAGGTGCAGGGGGTCCGAGAGCAGCTCCACGCGGGTCTCCCCGGGCGCCGAGAAGGTCTGCCCCGGGAACTCGAACAGCAACGCCAGGTCCAGCTCTCCGGCGCGCATGCGGGGCACGATCTGCTCCGGCTCGCCCTCGGCGAGGGTCAGCTCGACGTCCGGGTAGGAGGAACGGAAGCGGGCGATCGCCAGCGGCATCAGCGTGGCCCCCGCGGTGGGGAAGGAGGCCACCCGCAGGCGGCCTCCCCGCAGGCCCGTGATCGCCGCCAGGGCCGCGTCGGCGGCCTCGAGGCTCCCGAGGATCCCCTCGGCGTGGACGACCAGCATCTGGCCGGCCGCCGTGAGGGTGACGCCGCGGGGGTGGCGCTCGAGCAGCACGGTCCCGGTTTCGGCCTCCAGGGCCGCGATCTGCTGGGAGACGGCCGACTGGGTGTAGGACAGCTCGGCGGCCGCGGCCGACAGCGAGCCGCGGTAGGCGACCTCGGTGAGGATCTTCAGCCGGGTCACATTTAGCATTAGCTACACTTATATCAGTCCTTATAACTCTTACTTGGACTGATGGCAGGAGGATGCCACCATGGTCTCGAACGACTAGACGAACCGAGACCAACTTGAGCGCCCGGGGCCGACCCGGGCGGCACCACCAGAAGGAGCAGAGAAATGGCCACCAAGATCATCGTTTCCTACGACGGGACCGCCAACGAGGCCGACGCGATCGCCCTCGGCGGGCTGTTCGCCCGGGCCGGCGCGGAGGTAGCGCTCGCCTACGTCCGCCACAACGAGGAGACCGTCTCCGACACCGAGGCCAAGGAGCTGCTGGCCCGCGGGGCGGCGCTGTTCGGCGACCCGTCGGTGCCCACCTTCGTCGTCACCGGCCCCTCCACCCCGGAAGGGCTCGCGGCCCTCGCCACCGACCGGGGCGCCGAGCTGATCGTGTTCTGCTCGGACTCCCACACGGCCAAGGGCCACGTCGGCGTCGGCAACTCCGCCCAGCGCCTGATCGAGGGCGGCTCCTTCGGCGTCGCGATCGCCCCCGCGGCGTTCGCCGAGCGCGACCCGAGCCAGCCGCTCGGCACGGTCGTGGCCGTCAGCGACGGCGACGGCGGGGCGCGGACGACCGCGGAGTCGCTGGCCAAGGCGCTCGGCGCCACGGTGGCGCCGGTCGTCAACGACGACGCCGGCCTGCTGGTGCTCGACTCCCGCGCGGAAGCCGAGGCCGGCAGGGTCTCGATCAGCTCCTCCGCCGGCTACCTGATCGACGTCGCCCGTTGCCCGGTGCTGGTGCTGCCCCGCTCGCACCCGCTCGCGTTCGGTTCCAGCCCCGCCCCGGCGCAGGCGGCCTAGCAGCGCCGCCCGCCTACCGGTAGCGGGCCACGAGCGCCCGCACCAGCGCCACCGAGAAGTCGATCGCGCCGCCCAGGAGGTGACCCACCGGACCCGTCCGGAGCCAGGCCTCCAGGCGGCGCATGGTCGAAAATCGCCGCCGTCCCGGCACCCGGCGCACGGTATCGTGGCGGCGTGGCCGTAGCCCTGAACACACGGGTCACCGAGCTGGGCGACTCGCGTGTGCGGGTCGAGGTGCAGGTCCCGCCCGAGGAGATCGAGCAGCGCCTGCAGCGAACCGCCCGTCAGCTCGGTCGCGACCTCAAGCTCCCGGGCTTCCGCCGCGGGAAGGTCCCTCCGCCGATGGTGATCCAGCGGGTGGGGCGCGAGGCGGTGCTCGAGGAGGCCGTCCGCGAGACGCTCTCGAGCTGGTACTCCGACGCGATCGAGAGCGCCGGGATCGTGCCGGTGGGGGACCCCAAGGTGGACCTCGGGGAGCTGCCCCCGCAGGGACAGGCGCTGAGCTTCTCGATCGAGATCGGGGTGCTGCCGAAGGCCCGCCTGGGGACCTATCTCGGCGTCGAGGCCCCGCTGCGCGAGGCCGAGGCCGCGCCGGAGCGGCTCGACGCCGAGCTGGAGGCCCTGCGCGAGCGCCTGGCGCGCCTGGAGACGGTCGAGCGGCCCTCCGAGACGGGCGATTTCGTGGTCATCGACTACCTCGGGCGGCTGACGGGCGAGGGCGAGCCCTTCGCCGGCGGCGAGGCCCGCGACCAGCTGCTCGAGCTGGGCTCCGGAAGGCTGATCCCGGGGTTCGAGGAGGCGCTCGTGGGAGCCTCGGCGGGGGACGTGCGTGAGGTGCCGCTGACGTTCCCGGCCGACTACCCCAACGAGCAGCTGGCGGGCCGGGAGGCGAGTTTCGAGGTGACCGTCAAGGAGGTCAAGGCCAAGGAGCTCCCGGCGCTCGACGACGACCTCGCGCTGGACAGCGGCTTCGACGACCTCGAGCAGCTCAAGGCGGACATCTCCGAGCACCTGCTGGCGGCCGACGCGGAGACGGCGCAGGGCGAGTTCCGCCAGGCCGCCCTCGACGCGGTCGTGGAGGGCGCCGAGCTGGACCTGACGCCGGAGCTGATCGACGCCCGAGCGAAGGAGATGTGGGAGCGGATGCTGCATTCCCTCTCCCACCGCGGGATCACCCGCGAGGGATATCTGCGCCTCAGCGGCAACCGCGAGGAGGAGGTGCTCGCGGAGCTGCGCCCGGAGGCCGAGCTGGCGCTGCGCCGCGAGGCGGTGATCACCGCCGTGGTGGCGGCCGAGGGGATCAGCCCCAGCGACGAGGATGTGCTCGAGGTGCTGACCCCGGCGGCCGAGCGCGAGCAGGTGGAGCCGCCCGAGCTGCTGGAGCGGCTGCGCACCGCCGGCAGGCTCGAGGAGATCCGCGAGGAGATCGCCGCCCGCCAGGCGATCGACCTGATAGCCGACCGGGCCACCCCGATCGAGCCCGGCAGGGCGCGCGCCAGGGAGCAGCTGTGGACCCCCGAGAAGGCCGCCACGACGGCCGAGGGGCAGCCCGAGGACGACAAGCCGCCTGCAAGGCTGTGGACCCCCGATCGCTAGCCTCTAGAGGAATCCGGTAGGCGAAGTGAAACAAAGGCGAGGATCATGAGCCCACTTGTCCCAATGGTCGTTGAGCAGACCTCCCGCGGCGAGCGCGCGTTCGACATCTACAGCAGGCTGCTCAACGAGCGGATCATCTTCCTCGGCACGCCGGTGGACGACCAGATCGCGAACCTGATCGTGGCCCAGCTGCTGCACCTGGAGTCCGAGGACCCCGAGAAGGACGTCTCGCTGTACATCAACTCGCCGGGCGGGTCGGTGTACGCCGGCCTGGCGATCTACGACACGATGCAGGTCATCAAGCCCGACGTGCAAACGATCTGCGTCGGGATCGCGATGTCGATGGGGGCCCTGCTGCTGGCCGGGGGGGCCCACGGCAAGCGCATGGCGCTGCCGAACGCCAAGATCCTCATCCACCAGGTGTCCTCGAGCTTCCAGGGCCAGGCGACGGACATCGAGATCCACGCCAAAGAGATCATCGACGTGCGCCGGCGCCTGGACGAGATCATCGCCCAGCACACCGGCAAGGACCTCGAGGAGGTCCGCCGGGACACCGAGCGCGACTACTTCATGAGCTCGGAGGAAGCCAAGAAGTACGGCATCATCGACAGGGTGATCTCCGAGCACTAGCTCGACGTCGGGACGGCACCCAGGGGAGACCTAGAACGGGACATGGCACGGCCGACAGACTCCAACGAGCAGCTCCTCTGCAGCTTCTGCGGCAAGTCCCAGCGCCAGGTCAAGAAGCTGATCGCCGGCCCCGGCGTCTACATCTGCGACGAGTGCATCGATCTCTGCAACGAGATCATCGACGAGGAG
>DATJOU010000302.1:0-6909 GCA_035506775.1 Solirubrobacteraceae bacterium
ATCCCGCCCCAGGCGAGGGGGATCCCGAGATCCACCTCGGGAATCGAGAAGACGGCGGACTCGCCGGCCACCCGCAGGTCGCACGCCGCCGCCAGCACGACGGCCCCGCCCACGCAGTAGCCGTGGATGCGCGCCACCGTGACCGCCCGGATCGACTCGATCGCCTGGGCCATCAGGCGACCGGCGTCGGCCCGGGCCCGCGCCTGCTCCGCAGGCGGAGCCTCGGCCTCGAACCCGGATACGTCGGCTCCGGCGCTGAAGGCGCGCCCGCTCCCGCTCACGACGAGGACCTTCACCTCGGGGCGGCGGTCGAACCAGCCGGCGGCCTCGGCGAGCTCGGTGAGGGTGGTGTGATCGAGGGCGTTGAGCTTCTCGGGACGGTTCAGGACGAGCTCGCCGCGGCCCCCGCTGATGCGCGTCTCGATGGTCGAGAAAGCCATGCGGCACCTTAGCCTGACGGCCCTGATTCAGTGGGTGTCGGGCGCACGGGGAGGTGCTAATCTCGCCACAGTCGGCCCGGCAGAGGGGAGATGCCGGCCGGGACGGGCGCAGGGGCGTTCAGAGAGGGAGAGTGTCGTGAGGTTTGAGCATCCACTCGGGCGTCGGAGCCCCCGCGGGGCCCTCCTGGCGGTGATCCTGCCGCTGACGCTCGCGGCGGCGATGGTGGTCGGGGTCGGGCAGGCGCCCGCAGCCAGGCGGGCCCACGCCCTGGCGGCGCTCGGGAGGACCAAGCAGAGCGCCGGAATCTCCGCCACCCGCTCGTCCACGAGACCCCATTGGGCGTGTCCCACGGGAGCCTGCGAAGCGATCGTCGAGCCCCACGGGGTGCTCGACGCCGGCCGCGCCCGCTCGCCGCGGGGAACGCTCTACGAAGGCAGCGGTGAACTGGGGGGACTCAGCCCGCAGGACCTCGAGTCGGCCTACAAGATCCCGATCGCCACGGGGGCGGGGCAGACGGTGGCGGTGGTGGACGCGTTCGGCTACCCCCACGCCGAATCCGACCTCGCGGAATACCGCTCCCGCTACGGCCTGCCGCCGTGCACAAAAGCCAACGGCTGCTTCGTGAAGCTCAACCAGAAGGGCAAAGAACTGGCCTTCCCCGAAGAAGAACCGGGGTGGGACGTGGAGCAGGCGCTCGACCTGGACATGGTCTCGGCCGCGTGTCCCGCCTGCCACATCGTGCTGGTCGAGGCGGAAGACGAATCCCCCTTCCCGAACGACCTCGCCGAATCGGTCAACACCGCCGTCAGTGCCGGGGCCAACGAGGTGTCGAACAGCTACGGGCTGCCCGAGGAAGGGTGCCGGATCTGGGAATGCACCCGCTTCGCTCCCGACTACTCACACCCCGGCGTGTTCGTCAGCGCCTCCTCGGGCGACCACGGGTACGACAACGAATACGCGCCCTTCTACGCCGAATCCCCGCTGTACCCGGCGGACCTGTCGACGCTCTCGGCGGTCGGAGGGACCAGTCTGTCCAAATCGGCCACCTCCAGGGGCTGGTCGGAGAAGGTGTGGAACGAACCGGAACTGCAGGTGGGCACGGGCAGCGGCTGCAGCACCTTCGCGAGCAAGCCGGGGTGGCAGAAGGACAAATCCTGCCCGGGCCGGATGGACAACGACGTGGCCGCCGTCGCCTCGGTCGAAACGCCGGTCTCGGTGTACGCCACAGCGGAAGGCGGCTGGACGCTGCTGGGCGGCACGAGCGCCAGCTCGCCGCTGATCGCGGGGATCGTCGCCCACGAGAGCGAATCCGTCCGCTCGCTGGGCGCCAAGGCCTTCTACGAAGGGCTCGCCCCGCTGTTCGACGTCGCCGAAGGCAACAACGGAACCTGCCCACCGGCGGCGGACGCATATTTCTGCACCGCCGAGGTCGGCTACGACGGACCCACCGGCATGGGCACCCCCAACGGCGGGGCGACACCCCCGGCGGTGACGAAGGTCGCACCGGCCGAAGGCCCGGGGACGGGCGGGACGGTCGTGACGATCACGGGGACCCACCTGAGCGGAGCCACGTCGGTGATGTTCGGCGGCACCGAGGCCAAGAGCTTCGAAGTGAGCTCCGCCAACTCGATCACCGCCGAATCCCCGGTCGGGGCCGGAACGGTGGACGTGACGGTGAGTACCCCCGAAGGCCCGAGCGAGACGGGCTCGGCCGACCACTTCACCTACACGCCCGTCGGGCCCGCGCCGTCGATCAAGCGGATCAAGCCCAAAAAAGGACCCGAAGAAGGGGGTACGGTGACGACGATCACCGGCTCGAACTTCACCGGTACGCTGTCGGTCAGGTTCGGAGGGGCCCCGGCAAAGAGCTTCGAAGTGAGTCCCACCGGGACGAGCATCACCGCCACCTCACCGCCCGGCGCCGGCCTGGTGTACGTGACGGTGACGACCCCGGGAGGAGCGAGCGCGATCACCAACAAAGCCCACTTCCGCTACCAGCGGGCGAGACGGCGTTAGACGGGTCACCGTGCCGGTGGGGTCGAGCCGGCGTGCAGATCTCCTCGCCCGCCTGCGGTGGTTCGTGCGGTCCGTAGAAGCGGGGGACGAGTCGATGGTCGAGGAGGTGCTGCGCCTCAGCTCCTCGCGTCGGCTGTTCGCGCCCCTCGCCTACCTCGTGGGTGCGTTCGCGATGCTGTTCGAGGGGCTTCGGCGGCTGCTGCACCACTGGTGGGCGATCCCCGTCGAGGTGCTGCCGGCGGTCTGGCTGTGGCTGGCGATGTACGACCTGCGGCTGCAGGTGGTGAAGGGGAGATCGTTCCACTCGGCGGGCGAAACCGACCTGGTGGTGCTGGTGGCCGTGCTGATCGTGGGCGTCACGGTGCTGGCGCTGTTCCTGAACGTGGTGTTCGCCTTCGCGGTCGCCGACGAGCGCGACTTCAGCGTGATGGCGGCCCTGGCGCAGGCCCGCCTGAGGGCCCGTCCGGTGCTGGTGGTCGGCTTGGTGGTGGGGACCCTGCTCGCCGCCAGCGTGATGGCCGGTCCGCAGCTCGAACACCGCTGGTTCACGGTCAGCCTCGGCGTGTCGGTGGGGATCCTGATGGTGGTGTACCTGTCGCTGCCCTCACGCCTGCTGGGAGTGGACGTGCGCAGGCCCCGCCGTGACCGCTGGGCCGCGAGCGCGATCGGGGCCACCCTCTCGGCGCTCGTGACCGCCCCCTTCTACCTCGTGAGCCGCATCGGGCTGCTGATGGTGGGCTCGACCGTGCTGGCGATCCCCGGCTACCTGCTGCTGACCGTGGGGGTGCTGTTCCAGGCGGGTGGGGTGGGGGCGGTCAGGGCGATCCGGATGAGCAGCGCCCTGGTGGACGTTCGCAGGGGCGAGTGATGGCCGCGACCCCGACCGGCGGGCGCGGGCAGGCTGTGGCCGTGGTGCTGGCCCTCGCCGGCCTGCTCGTGAGCGGGTGTGGGGGTTCCTCGCAAGGGCAGGGATCGGCGGCCGCCACCTGCAACGGCTCGGCGGCCCTCTGCTCGCGGCCGCTCGGCGACGTGTTCTTCCCCGGCACCCACAACTCGTTCGCCGCCTCGGACGAGCCCGGGTGGTACTTCGCCAACCAGACCTACCCGATCCCGCGCCAGCTGAGGGACGGGATCCGGGCGTTCCTGATCGACGTCCACTATGGCGTCACGGATCCATCGAACGGTCGCATCCGGACCGACCTGGCTGCGGAGGGGTCCGACCGCAACAAGGTCGCCGAGCAGCTATCCCCGGCCGCCCTGCACGTGGCCGACACGGTTGCCGGAGGGATCGGGCTCGGGAACCTGAAGGGGACCCCGCGGCCGTACCTGTGTCACACCCTGTGCGAGCTCGGGGCCGAGCCCCTGGGTCAGGAACTGGATGCGATCGCGGAGTTCCTGAAGGACAACCCCAGACAGGTGCTGATCCTGATCGTCGAGGACTACGTGCCCCCGGCGACGGTCGAACAGGCCTTTGCCGCCGCGGGGCTCACGAGGTACCTCGCCACGCTCCCCGCCCACGGCATGCTCCCGACGCTCGGTCAGCTGATCGCGGGCGACCACAGGCTGCTGGTGTTCGCCGAGGAGCAGGGGGGAAAGCCGTCCTGGTACATGCCGGCGTTCCACTACATCCAGGACACCCCCCTCGGGGCCCTGCACCCCGGTCAGCTGAGCTGCGCCCGCTACCGCGGCTCGAGCGACAGTCCGTTGCTGCTGATCAACCACTGGGTGCCCCCGTTCCCGCCCAGCCCGACCGTCAACGCCCAGATCGGGAGGAGCCCCTTCCTGCGCGGTCGCATCGAGCGCTGCACCGCCGATCGCGGCACTCACGGAGCCATCGTGGCGGTCGACTTCTACCAGCGAACGGCGGTGGTGGACGTGGCCAGGGAACTCAACGAAGGCGCCGGGGACGGGCATCGCTAGGGTCTGAAGCGTGTCTGCTGCGGCCCGATCCGCACGGGGGAGGACGGAAGCCGAGCCGACCTCCCGCGCCGAGCTCGCCGCCAAGTCCGGGATGGCGGCGCTGGCGCTCGGAGCCCTCGGCGTGGTGTTCGGCGACATCGGCACCAGCCCCCTGTACGCGGTGCAGGCGGTCTTCAACAACGACCACCACGCCGTCCACACCTCCACCGGGGAGGTCTACGGAGTGCTGTCGCTGATCTTCTGGTCGATCACGATGATCGTGTCGGTCGGCTACGTGAGCTTCATCATGAAAGCCGACGACAAGGGCGAGGGGGGGATCATGTCGCTCACCGGCCTGCTGCAGGGGGTCAAGAAGCGCACCACCCTCACCGTCGGGCTGATCACCCTCGGCGTGCTCGGTGCCTCGCTGTTCTTCGGGGACAGCATGATCACCCCCGCGATCTCGGTGCTCTCGGCCGTCGAAGGGCTGAAGGTGGCGGTCCCCAGCCTGGCCTCGCTGGTGCTCCCGATCGCGATCGCGGTGCTGACGGCGCTGTTCTTCATCCAGCGCTTCGGGACGGGGGTGGTGGGCAACCTGTTCGGGCCGGTGATGCTCGTGTGGTTCACCGTGATCGCGTTGATGGGCCTCCCCGAGATCGTGCACCACCCGGGGATCCTGCGTGCGCTGTCGCCGACCTACGGGGCCGAATTCTTCCTCCATCACGGGGCGGTCGCCTTCATCGCGCTGGCGGGGGTGGTGCTGGCCGTCACCGGTGCCGAGGCGCTGTATGCCGACATGGGTCACTTCGGGCGCTCTCCCATCCGGCGGGCGTGGTTCTTCCTGGTGTTCCCGGCCCTGACGATCAACTACCTGGCCCAGGGGGCGCTGATCCTGCGCTCCCCGAGCGCGATCGAAAACCCGTTCTTCCTGCTCGTCCCCGGGTGGGCCCGGGTGCCGACGGTGTTCCTCGCCACGTTCGCGACCGTGATCGCCTCGCAAGCGGTGATCTCTGGCGCCTTCTCGGTCACCCAGCAGGCGGTCCAGATCGGGTTCCTGCCGCGGTTCACGATCCGGCACACCGACGCCGGCCACGTCGGGCGGATCTACAGCCCGGCGATCAACGCCCTGCTGTTCGTGGCCGTGCTGGTGATCACGATCGGGTTCGGCTCCTCGACGGCGCTCGCCTCCGCCTACGGGGTGGCCGTGACGGGCACCTTCATCCTCAGCACGATCCTGTTCCTGGCGGTGGCCCGGCTGCTGTGGCACCGGTCCAAGGCGTGGGTGGCGGTCGGCGGATCGGTGTTCCTGACGATCGAGGTGGCCTTCTTCTCGGCCAACCTCACGAAGGTGGTGCACGGGGGCTGGTTGCCGCTGGCGGTCGCCACGATCCTGTTCCTGGTGATGACCACCTGGCACCGTGGCCGGGAGATAGTGACGGCCAACCGGAGGCGGATGGAAGGGTCGTTGCACGACTTCGTCGAGGGGCTGTGCGCGGAGGAGTTCCGGATCCAGCGGATTCCGGGTGTGGGGGTGTTCATGAACCCCAACCTGAAGACGACGCCGTTCGCCCTGAAAGCGAACGTCGAACGCAACCAGGTGCTCCAGGACTCGGTGGTCGTGGTGATGGTGGAGACGCAGCGCGTCCCCCACGTTCCGGAGTCCCGGCGGGTGAGCACGATGATGAAGATCATGTTCAGCGGCGCCACCGGAGACCCGCTGGCGCTGGGCAGCGACATCGCCTTCGTGTCGCTGCGGTTCGGCTTCCTGGACGAGCCCGACGTGCCCGCGGCGCTGCGGTATGCGGCCGAGCGGGATCTGATCGAGGGCGACGTGGGCGAAGTGGCCGACGCGACCTACTTCCTCTCCACGATCGCCATCGAGCCGACCGAGGATCCGGGGATGGCGCGTTGGAGGCAGAAGATCTTCGTGGCCCTGGCCCGCAACTCGGCCAACCCGGCAGCCTACTTCCGGCTCCCCGACGACCGCACGATCTCTATCGGAGCGCGGGTGCAGCTGTAGTGAGACGGCGGGGTTAGGGGGTGTCCGAGGAGAACGTGGACGTCGTCCGCAGGGCGATCGAGGCCTTCAGCCGCAAAGACGCGGGCGCCTTCGCGGAGTTGACCGCCCCCGACTTCGAGTGGAAGGTGGGGCTCGCGGCCGTGGAGGGCGAGGTGTTCTTCGGGCGCGAGGGCGTAGATACCTACTTTGAGCGGCTGCGGGGGGCCTGGAGCGAGTTCCTGTTCGTCGTCGAGGAGTACCGGGACGGGGGAGACACGGTGGTGGCGCTCGGCAACCTGAGGGGGTTCGGCCGCGGCGGCGGAGTCCCGGTCGAATCGCCCGTGGGGACGGTGTTCGACCTGCGCGGGGGGAGGATCTGGAGAATGAGGTCCTACCTCGACCACGACGAAGCTATCGTGATCGCCGACCTGCAGGAGTGACCGCGCGCTGGCGGCCGGGGCGAGCCGCTGCATGCTGTTCGCCGACGTCACCAATGCGACCCCCAACAAGATCTGCGCGGCGCTCGGGTTTCGCCGCTGCGGGGACTGGATCGA
>DATJOU010000303.1:0-24102 GCA_035506775.1 Solirubrobacteraceae bacterium
TCGGCGGTGCGCTCCCGGACGGTGTCCTCGAGCACGGCCCCGTAGCGGTCTGAGAGCTCCCGTTCCCAGGTCTCTGCCAGGTAGCTGACCAGCAGCGCCCCGAGAGTCCCGATCGCGAGCGCCACCAGCGGGTAGCTGACGGGCAGGATCAAGCCCTCCTGGAAGGCGACCTGGGCCAGGACGGCGTACGCGACCGCCAGGCCGACGCCCATCACCAGCGCCCGGGCCGTGCGGATCGTCAGGCAGCTCAGGGGCGTCGCCATCCCGGCCAGCACGGTGATGATCAGCGCCACCCACAGGGGCGCCTGGCGCAGCGGGTTGCCGGCCATAGCGGTCGCGATCGCGGCGGCCTGGACTTCCGGGCCCGACATCCCGGTGCTGGAGGTGACCGAGGTCGCGTGGATGTCCTGAAGCGCCGGGCTGGTGGCACCCACCACGACGACCTTGCCGGTGACCTCGGCCGGGGACACGCGCCCGTCCACGAGGTCCACGAAGGACACGCTCGGCACCGTCCCGACCGGCCCGGGGAAGTCGATCCAGGCCGTCCCGTCCGTGAAAGAGGAGCTCGGGACCGACCTTGCGTTGGCCGTCTCGACGGTTGCCACGGCGACCGAGGGCAGGCCTTCGACGAGGTCCGGGTACTGCTGGATCACGCCACTCGAGTTGGCCGGGAAGTCCGCCGCCGCGACGGTGGCGTGAGCCGCTGTGGGATTGCCTATCCCACCCAGCAGCGCGGTCCCCCCGGAGCCCCCCACTTCGTTGGTGGCGAGCACCACGTTGCGGGCCCGGGAGACGGCGTCGAAGAAGGCCGGGTTGCGGGCTTCGGCGCTCGGTTTGGTGGACGGCAGGTCGTAGACGATCGTGCGCGCGCCGTCCTTGCGCAGCACTTCGACCGCACGGGCGTCGAGCGAGCGGGGGAAGGGCCAGTGCAGGTCCATCGCTTCGAGCGTGCGGTCGTCGATCGCGACGATCAGCAGGTTGTGTGGATGGTGGACGGGGCGCAGCGAGAAGCGGGCGTCGACGCTCGCGTTCTCGACCACGTTCCAGGCCCCGGTGAGCAGGCCGATCACCCCCACCGAGGCGGCCAGCACCGCCACCCCCACGAGCATCCAGGCATGGGCAGCGTCGCGGGCTCCGCGCCAGTGGCGGTTGGTGGGGGGCCGTACGGCGGACATAGCTGGGCCTCGACCATGATTCGGCGGTTCGTCCAGCGGCCTTTAGATTCGGGGGCGCGCGTACGCGCGTGCTCAGACGGTGGAATCAACCATCTAAGGACGCCCGGCGACCGCCACGATCTCGTTCGGGGCGATCGCGAGGTGCAGCTGGGCCGTGGGCGAGGTGACGGTCCGCGTCGGCATCCCGGCCCGGAGCGGGCTGACGGTCGTCAGCTGGGCCAGCGAGACGCCGCGCAGCAGCACCTTCGCCGGGCGGGCGCTCTGGTCGTCGAGTATCAGCACCACCGTCCCGTCGGGCCTCAGGGCCGCGTGGGCCACCACCCCCGCCGCCGCGAGGCTCGTTGAGGGAACCGGATGCAGCGTCGTGCCGAGCGGGAACCAGCTGTTCAGCGCCACCAGCGCGTCCGCCAGCGGGCGCGGGTAGACCCGGCCGCCGCGGACCACGAACGGGTCATAGGAGTTGCCGCTGGAGTGGAAGCGCACCTCGCCGAAGCCGGCCTCGAGCGCCGAGATCCCGAAGCGCAGGCCCCACACCGCCGCGGCGGGCGTGTTCGAGACTCCGGGCTGGCCCCCGCACGAGGCCGAGTTGGCCTCGGAGATGATCGCCGGCACGCCGAGGCCATGGGCCGTCCGGGCGACCCACGCCAGCCGCCCCGGGGAGCTCCCGGCGCTGCGCGACAGCAGGCCGGCGATCGTCGCTTCTGAGCCGGAGCCGCAGGCGGTGAGGGGGTACAGATGCACGCCCACGGTACCGAGTCCGACGGCCCGCACGACCAGCGGCAGCGCCCGGCGCCAGCGGGTCGGGGCCGCCAGTTCCGGGCCGAGGAGCGCTTCGCCTGCGACGGCCGGCTCGAGGTACGCGGCGAGCTGCTCGTACAGGCCCGCGGCGGCCGCTTCCTCGCCCGCGAACGGCTTGTCGAGCGAGCCGTAGTTGGGCAGTTCGTAGAGGTCGGGCTCGTTGCCGAGTGAGAAGGACAGGCCGTTGACGGCGGCGGCCCGGGCTTCGCCGGCCATCTGGGTCGCCCAGGCGAGGCTGCCGGTGCGCATGTTCAGACCGACGGTGAGCTGCTCGCGGGTGCTCGACAGCAGGCAGTGGAGCTGGGTCCAGAAGCCCGCCGGCAGCGGGTACAGCGTCGCCGCCTGCCACGAGGTCGGCGGCTGCGGGAGCGTCCCGGGGGGCGCCGTCTCGTCCTGGCTCACCCCGGCGAGCTCCAGCGGGGGAGAGCCGAGCCGTGTCAGCTCCGCCGCCAGCGACGGCGGCGGGCACGGGCCGGCGCCCATGTCCGTGGCCATCACCGGGTACTCGACCGAGATGCCGGCGGGGGCCATCGTCACCGCCACCGCCGGGGCCCGCAGCAGCGAAGCCCCGAAGATCAGCTTCGGGACCGGAGCGGCGTGGGCCGCCCGGGGTCGCGGCTTGGCCGCCGCGAACGCGGTGCCGCCCTCCCCCGCCCCCGCCCAGCCGCCCGCCAGCAGGGCCGCCGCCACGAGGGCGGCGAGCATGCGGAGCGGCTGGCGCGGGCGCTGCGTCAACTGCAGGTCAAGGTCTGGAGCGTCGACTGGTAGCTGGTGAGCAGCTTCTTGGTCGCCGCTTCGACTTCTTTGACGACGTTCGACGGCGTCAGGTTGGTGCCCAGGGTTTCGGCGATCTTGGTGACTTCGTCGGTGAACTCGGAGGTCGACTTTTCAACCTGCGCCTTCGTTTCCGGCTTCAGTTTCGGAGCCACTTCCTTGATCTTCTTGATTTCCTTCTCGATCACTTCGAGGCTGGTCTTGGCGTTCGTCACCGAGCCGACGCTGAGCGGAAGCGACTTCAGGCTGTCCACCTGCTTTTCGATCGCCGAGCGCGACGAGCAGACTTCCGCCTTCGCCTTTTCGAACTTTTCCGATTCGGATTCCCCGCACCCCGCGAGCAGCAGCGCACATGGCGCGACCGCGAGCACGAGGGCCAGTCGGGTGAGCTTGGCTGCCTTGGTCATGCGGTTCCCTTTCGCTTTGCGATTGTCCCTTACAGCTCGTCGTCCGGTGCCGGCTCCTCGCCGGGCGCGCCCCCCGGTCAGCCCGTCAGGCCGGCGATCCCGTCGCGGAGCAGAACCACTCCGAGCACCGCGATCAGCACGGCGGCGATCCGCGACGCGTTGCGGATCAGCCATTCCCGCGCGCGGTGGAGGATCCGCAGCGTACCCTCGGGGGCGATCCGCAGGGCGACCAGCGCTACCAGCAGCGGCAGCAGCGACAGCAGCGCGAACGCGACCCACAGGACGATGTATTCGGCAGAGCTCGGGTTCAGCTGGGAGATGTCCTTCAGCGCGATCGGGATGAAGCCGCCCGGGTTCGCGAGCGCCGCCCCGGCGCCGACGACGGCGATCGCCGGCGAGGAGGCCAGTCCGCTGACTTTGTCCACCATCTGCTTTTCGCTCTCGGGGCTCATCGGTTTGCCCACCAGGCGGCCGGCGTAGAGGACCGCCACCGCACCGAGCACGAGGTCGAGGATCGCGACCCACGTCTTCGGCTGGGAGCTGCCGGCCGGGGCCGCGGCCACGTCCTGGAGCGCGAACGCCGCCACCACCCCGACGAGCAACGTGGCCCCGAGGGCCCCGAGGTAGAACCAGGTGCCGGTCCGGATCGGGCGCTCGCCGAGCACCAGCGCGAGCACCGAGAAGGTCAGCGTGGTGGGCGACAGCATCGCCGCCACCGCGGTGAGGAGCAGCTCGACTTCCGCCGGGCCCATCAGGCGTCGCCCGCCGGGCGGCTTTCGGCGGCCGCGTCCTCTGCTTCGTAGGAGGCCAGCAGACGGCGCTCCTCCTCGGCGCGCGGGAAGCGCAGGAACACCAGCGCCCCACCGAGCACGACCGCGATGATGCCGGCCGTGTAGGCCCAGTCGTCGCCTTCCGTGAACGATTTCTTGGCGCCCTGGATGATCGCCTGTTCGTAGTGCGGGGGGAAGCGTTTGGCGGTGGCTTCGGCGCTGTCGAAGGACTTCGTGAGGTCGTTTTCGACCGAGCTCGTGAGGCGCAGGCTGGGTGGCGCGCCCGCGAGCGCCCCCGAGGCCGCGGCCGCGAAGCCGGCGGTCAGCAGCGCGCCGAGGATCGACTGCATGATCGCCCCCCCGAGGTCACGCTGGAGGTCGGCGGTACCCGAGGCCATCCCGGCACGGCGGACGGGAACCGAGCCGGTGAGCGAGTGCGACGCCGGCGTCCCGGCAAAGCCCACGCCGGCGCCGATCAAGGCGTAGCCGAGGCCGACCTTCCAGTATTCGATGCCTTCTTCCCACAGCAGCAGCATCGTGAGGAAGCCCAGCACGCAGAAGACATAGCCCACCAACAGCGTGAAGCGGGCTCCGCGGGCCTCGACCAGTTTCGCCGAGCGGGGCGCGATCGCGACCATGCAAAGAGCCGCCGGGAGGATCGAGAGCCCGGCGTCGAGGGTCGAGTACCCGAGCACGTTCTGGAGGAACTGCTGGCCGATGAACATCGCTCCCATCAGGCTCCCGAACACGACGATCCCGGCGAGCGCGGCGACCCAGAACACCCGCCGCTTGGCGACGTCGAGGTCGTAGAGGGGGTTGCTGGCGCGGCGCTGGCGCAGGAAGAACAGCACCGCCGCCAGTGCGGACACGCCGAGCAGCACGAGCGTGGCGGTGGTCTTATCCGGGACCGGCGCGAAGTTGATCGCCAGCACCAGCGAAGCGACCGCCACTATCGAGAGCACCCCGCCGCGGTTGTCCACCGGCTCGGTGCCCTCGTTGACGTGGCTCGGTATCAGCAGCACCGCGAGCACCAGCGCGACGACCGCCAGCGGGAGCGTGAGCAGGAACACCGACCCCCACGAGTGGTGCTCGAGCAGCGCTCCCGAGGCCAGCGGGCCCAGCGAGGAGATCGCACCACCGATCCCCGACCAGAGCGCGATCGAGCGCGTCCGCGCGGGCCCCGACCAGAGCGCCGTGATCAGTGCCAGCGTGGTGGGAAAGGCCATGCCGGCCGCCAGGCCCCCGAGGAGGCGGGCGCCGATCAGGATGCCGATGTTCGACGCGGTCGCCGCGATGATCGAGGCCGGGATCGCCAGCGTGGTCCCGATCAGCAGCATCATCTTGCGCCCGTAGCGGTCGCCCAGCGCCCCCAGGTACAGCACCGAGGAGGCCAGGCCCAGCGAGAAGCCGACCGCGACCAGGTCGAGGGCCGTCTGGGAGGCGTCGAAGGCCCTGCCGATGTCGGGCAGGGCGACGTTGGCGACGGCCAGGTTGAGATTGGCGACCGCGGCGACGAGGATCAGCGCCAGCAGCACCAGGCCGCCGCGCTCAGGGGCACGAGAGACCTCCTGCCCGGGGCCGTTGCCGGTGCCGGTGCCGTCGGCGCCGCCCGCCGCCCGCCCGTCCCCGCCGCTCTGCTCGCCGACCGCTGCCACCCGGCTGCCGATCCTATCCGGCGCCGGGGGCCGTCATGCGGCCCTGGTCACGGCGTTGCACAGCCCGCTGCCGCCGGCACCGCCAGGCCATCCGGAGAAACCACGCAGGCGGACGCGGCCGCCACGCAGCGAGAGCCGAGACCGACGATGCTTGCACGAACGACCAAGGAGGCATCAACCCGATGGCAGCTCTCGCAACCCCGCTGGCGATCTCGGTCGCCGGCGTCGGAGGATTCGCGCTGCTGTACGTGCTCCTGTTCCTCTTCCTGGGGATCAGGTCGATCAAACACGGGCACTGGATCATGTTCCTGATCGGCATCCCGCTGCCGATCTTCTGGGTCATCGGCGGTCTCATGCCACCGGTCCGTGATTGACGCGGATGGCTCCCCGCGCACGCCGCCCGCGGCGCTGACGGCCCGCCGCGCCGAGGGTCATAATCGGCCGCGCCGAGCATGACCAACGAACTCGCACGCTGGCAGTTCGCGACCACCAGCATCTACCACTTCCTGTTCGTGCCGATCACGATCGGGCTGGCGTTCCTCGTCGCGGTGCTGCAGACGGCCTGGTACCGCAACGGCAACCCCGAGTACCGCCGGCTGTGCAAGTTCTTCGGGACGCTGCTGCTGATCAACGTCGCCGTCGGCGTCGTCACCGGGCTCGTCCAGGAGTTCGAGTTCGGGATGAACTGGTCGGCCTACTCGCGCTACGTCGGCGACGTGTTCGGGGCCCCGCTGGCGATGGAGGGGCTGGCCGCGTTCTTCCTCGAGTCCACCTTCCTCGGCCTGTGGGTGTTCGGGTGGGACCGCCTGCCCAAGCGCGTGCACCTGGCGTGCATCTGGCTGGTGTCGATCGGGTCGGCGCTGTCGGCGATGTTCATCCTCGCGGCGAACTCGTGGATGCAGCACCCGGTCGGCTACAAGATGGGGGCCCACGGGCTGCCGGAACTCGACAACGTCGGGGCGCTGTTCACAAACCCCACCTTCCTGTGGGGGTACGTGCACGTGATCCTCGCGTCGCTCGTGACGGGCACCCTGCTGATGCTCGCCGTCTCGGCCTGGTACCTGCGCAAAGGGCAGGAGGTGTCGCTGTTCAGCCACTCGGCCCGGATCGCCGTGGTCGTGCTGCTGCCCGTGATCGTGCTGCAGCTGTTCGTCGGCAACAAGCTCGGGGAGATCGAGACCAAATACCAGCCGATGAAGATCGCGGCCGCGGAGGCGCAGTGGGGCAACTGCCAGCCGTGCTCGTTCTCGGCCTTCCAGATCGGGGGCGGCAAGAACGACCACACGCCCACCCAGATCATCGAAATCCCGCACCTGCTCTCGGTGCTGGCCACCGGCACCTGGAACGGCCCGGTCACGGGGATGACCCAGCTGCAGAAGGAATACGAACGCAAATACGGGCCCGGCGAATACGTCCCGGACGTGTTCATCCAGTACTGGTCGATGCGCGTGATGGCCTACCTCGGCAGCCTGGTGCTGCTGCTCGCGCTGTGGGGCGGCTGGCTCGCGCATCGCAAAACACTCGAGCGATCGAAGTGGTTCCAGCGCGTCGCGATCTGGGCCGTGGTGACCCCGTTCCTGATGAACACGGCGGGCTGGCTGCTGACCGAGAACGGGCGCCAGCCGTGGATCGTGCAGGGCCTGATGAAGACCATCAACGCCAATTCGCCGTCGGTCTCCGCGACCGAAATCTGGATCAGCCTGTCGGCCTTCGTGGCGATCTACATCGTGCTCGGGGCGGCGGACCTGGTGCTGATGCTGCACTACTCGCGCAAAGGGCTCTCCGACGACGACGACGACGGCGGAGAGGGATCGGTACCGGCGGCCGCGGCCATGACCTACTAGGAGACACGGGTTGCTGCACCTGAACACGCTCTGGTTCGTCGTGATCGCGATCCTGTGGGTCGGCTTCTTCGTGCTCGAGGGGTTCGACTTCGGGGTCGGGGCGCTGCACATGCTCGTCGGCCGCGACGAGCAGGAGCGACGCGTGGCGGTCAGCACGATCGGCCCCTGGTGGGACGGCAACGAGGTCTGGCTGATCGTCGCCGGAGCCGGCACCTTCGCGGCCTTCCCGGCCTGGTACGCGACGATGTTCTCGGCGCTGTACCTCGCCCTGCTGCTGATCCTCGCCGGGCTGATGGCGCGTGGGGTGTCGCTCGAGTACACGACCAGGCGCGAGGGCGTGCGCTGGCGGCGGCGCTGGCGGTGGGCGCTGACCGCCGGCAGCGTGCTGGTGCCGCTGCTGCTCGGGGTCGGGCTCGGAGACCTGCTGGCCGGCCTGCCGATCAACCACGAACACGAGTTCACCGGTAACTTCGGCGACCTGCTGACGGGCTACGGACTGTGGACCGGGGTGACCGTGCTGGGCCTGTGCCTGCTGCACGGGGCCACCTTCCTGAAGCTGCGCACGACCGGGGTCGTCCGCGCCCGCGCCTGCTCGCTCGTGCGACCGCTGGGGTGGGTGGCGACCGCCCTGGTGCTCGGCTTCGTGATCTGGACCAAGAAAATCACGAGCGGCTCGGAAGTGCCGGACCCCGTCCAGGTGCTGGCCCTGATCGCGGTCTTCACAACGGCGCTGCTGGCGGGCTCCGACCACGACGGGTGGAGCTTCAGCGCCTCCGCCGTGGCGATCGCGGCGACGATCGGGTCGATCTTCATCGAGCTGTACCCGAACGTGATGGTCTCGAGCACCAGCGCCGCCTACGACCTCACCGTCCACAACGCCGCCTCGGGTGGGTACGCGCTGAAGGTGATGACGGTCGTGGCGGTGATCTTCTTCCCGCTGGTGCTGCTCTACCAGGGGTGGTCCTTCCACGTCTTCCGGGGCCGGGTGGCGGGACCGGACGAGGGTGGCGGCGCTCAGGCGCCGCCCGCGCCCGCCGAGCGCTGATCGCGCCACAGCTCGGCGTAGCGCCGGTCGCGCTCCATCAGCGAGGCGTGGGTGCCGCGTTCGGCGACCCGGCCGCCTTCGAGCAGCACGATCTCGTCCATCCCCTCCAGGCCGGCGAGGTCGTGGGTGACGAGCAGCACCGTGCGCCCGGCGGCGGCGTCCAGGAACTCCGATGTCAGCGCGCGAGCAGTCGGTAGGTCGAGGTGCTCTCCGGGCTCGTCGAGGATCAGGACCGGGAAGCGTGCCAGCAGCGCCCGGGCCAGCGCCAGGCGGCGTCGCTGGCCGCCGGAGATGCTGCGGCCGTGCTCGCCGACCTCGGTGGCGATCCCCTCCGGGAGCGTGCGGACCCAGTCGAGCAGGCGCACCCGCTCGAGCGCGTCGAGCACCTCGCCCGCGCCGGCCTCCCGGCGCGCCAGGCGCAGGTTCTCCTCGATCGAGGTGTCGAAGATGTGGGCGTCCTGGGCCACCAGCCCGACCACCCGCCGGACCTCCTCGGACGGCAGGTCGTCGATCTCGACCCCGTCGAGCGCGATCGACCCGCGGTAGGGCAGGAAGCGGACCAGCGCCCAGGCGAGGCTCGTCTTGCCCGCCCCGCTGGGGCCGATCAGGGCGACCCGCGACCCCGGTGGCAGGTCGAGGTCCACACCGGCCAGGGCCCATCGGTCCTGTCCCGGGTAGCGGCATCGCAGCCCCCGCACGGCGAGCGCCCCACCACCCGAAGCCCGCGCCCGCGGGCGGGCCGCCTCCTCGACGGGGACCGGGGCCCCGATCACCTCCGCCAGCCGCTCGCTGGAGCGGCGCACTCCCTGGAGCGACTGCGTGGCGGCCGGCAGCGGGCCGATCAGTTCGAAGGCCACCAGCGGCACCAGCGCCAGGCCTGCCAGCAGCACCCCGTCGATGTGGCCGTCCGCGACGGCGGCCACGCCGAGCCCGAGCGAGCCCCACATCGCAAGCCCGGAGAGGGCGCTCGCGAGCCCCTGCCCGACGCCCGCTGTGCGGGCAGCCGAGCGGGCCGCGCCCGCCAGCTCGCGGTCGGCCGCGCGGGCCCGCTCGAGGGCCACGCCGATCGTGCCGTGCACCGTCAGCTCCTGAGCCCCCGCGAGCAGCTCGACGACCGCCGCCGAGAGCTCCCCGCGTGCCCGAGCCTGCCCGGCCGCGGTGCGGGCGGCCAGGCGCCCGGTCAGCCAGGGGACGGCCGCGATCCCGAGCGCCAGCGCCACCAGCAGCACCAGCCCCGCCGCCGGCAGCACCGCGCCCTGCAGCGCCACCGCCAGCAGGCCGACGATCAGGGCGATCGCAAACGCCGGCAGCACCCGCAGCAGCAGGTCCTGGACCGAGTCCACGTCGCCCACCAGACGCGCCAGCAGCTCGCCGCTGCGGAACGCCGGCAGGCCCGCGGGGGCGAGCGGCTCGACGCGTTCGTACACCCGCACACGCAGGCGGGCCATCACGGCGAAGGCCGCGTCGTGGGAGACCAGCCGTTCGGCGTAGCGCAGCAGCCCGCGTCCCAGCGCGAACGCCTGCACGGCCACGATCGCGACCGCCACCGCCGACTCCTCGGGGCGCTGCGAGGAGCGGGAGATCAGCCAGGCGGAGGTGGCCGCGAGCCCGATCGCGCATGCCATCGCCCCGGCCCCCAGCAGCGTCGCCGCCACCAGCTTGCCGAACACGGGCCGGGAGGCGGCGAGCATCTCCCTCATGCGGCCGGCACCGCCCACTGCGGGTCCAGGCGCACGACGCGGTCGGCGAGCGCCAGCAGGGCTGGGCGATGTGCCGCCAACAGCACCGTTCGCCCCTTCGCCAGGCTCGCGATCGTCTCGGTCACGCCGCGCTCGGTGGCGCCGTCGAGGTTGGCCGTGGGCTCGTCGAGCAGCAGCACGGGCGCGTCCCGCACGAGCGCCCGCGCCAGCCCCAGACGCTGGCGCTCGCCCGCCGACAGGCCGGCCCCCCGCTCGCCCAGCTCGGCGTGGACGCCGCCGGGCAGCGCCTCCACGACCTCCAGCAGGCCGGCGTCGGCGAGCGCCCTGAGGACGTCCCCCTCGGTGGCCCCGGCCCGTCCGGCGCGGACGTTGTCGAGGATCGTGCCGCGGAACAGGAACGGCTGCTGGGGCAGCCACGCAAGCTGCTCTCTCCAGGCCCCCAGCTCGAGGCTCCCGATCGGCACGCCCCCGACCCGCACGCTCCCGCCGCTCGGCGCCACCAGGCCCAGCACCACCGCGATCGCGGTCGACTTGCCGCACCCGCTGGGTCCCGCGAGCGCCACCACCTCGCCCGGTCCGACGCTCACGCTCAGCTCGTGCAGGGCGGGCGCCGGGCGGCCGGGGTGGACGACGCTCACCTTCTCCAGCACGACGGGCGAGCCCGGGGCGGGCACGGGGACCGGAGCGGCCGTGCCGGCCGTTGCGGCGGGCGGGGACGGTCCGGGCGTCTCGAGCACCGCGAACGCCTGCTTCGCGGCCGCCACGCCGGCCGCGCTCGCGTGGTAGTTGGCACCCAGCCGGCGCAGCGGCAGGTAGGCCTCCGGAGCGAGCACCAGCGCGAACAGGCCGGCCCGCAGCCCGAGGCTGCCGTCGAGCAGCCGCAGGCCGATCGCCACCGCCACGATCGCCACCGACAGGGTGGCCACCAGCTCGAGCACCAGCGAGGACAGGAACGTCACCCGGAGCGTCGCCAGCGCCGAGCGGCGGTAGCGTTCGGTGACCTCGCCGATGGCCGCGGCCTGGGCGTGGGAGCGGCCGAACAGCTTCAGCGTCGGGAGCCCGGCGACGACGTCCAGGAAGTGACCCGCGAGGCGCTGCAGGGAGCGCAGCTCCTGCTCGGTGCGTTCGCGTGTCACGTACCCGATCAGCACCATGAACAGCGGGATCAGCGGGATCGTGCAGATGATGATCAGGCCCGAGATCCAGTCGTCGGCGAGCACCGCCAGCACGACGAGCACCGGCACGATCAGGGCCAGCAGCAGCTGGGGCAGATACAGCGCGAAGTAGTCGTCGAGCGCGTCCAGGCCGCTCGTCGCCAGCACCGCCAGCTCGCCCGTGCGGTCGTCGATCGCGCCACCGGGGATCAGGGCGGCGGCGTGCGTCAGCAGGGCTCCCCGCAGCTGCGACTTGGCGGCCGTGGAGCTGCGTGTGGCGAGCAGCTCCGAGGCCCACGCCAGCAGCGCCCGCAGGAGCACGACCGCCAGCAGCACCGCGAGTGCCACCCGTACGTCCGAGAGGCCGTGGCCGTGGAGGAAGGCTTCGCACACGACGTCCGTCAGCAGCCACGCCTGCGCCACGATCAGCAGCGCCGCGACCGTGCCGAGCGCCACCGAGGAGAGGATGAACGTCCCCGTCGCCCGGGCGTGGTGGAGCAGCCGCGGGTCCACCACGCGCGCGGCGCGCGCGGCGGCCATCAGGCGCGGGCGCCCGGGGGTGCCCCGATGCTGTCCAGCTCCCCGTCGATGACCTGGTCCTGGGGATCCCCGAAGCGGCTGTTGATCCAGTCGATCAGGACCTTCAGCCGGTGCCCGCCACCCACCCCCGTGAGGTAGTACATGTGCACCGTGAGGTAGGTGAAGAAGGCGGGGCGCCCCGAGAGCTCGTGGCCGCGGATTTCGCAGATCGCCTTGCCGCGCCCCACAACCGCCAGCGCGCCCTTGTCGAAGTAGCGGAACGCTCCCTCGGCGCCGGGGGCGCCATGGCGGATCCCGCGGGCGACGTGGCGGGCCTGCTGGATGGCGACCGTCGCCAGCCCCGGCAGCGGATGCCCGCCGGGGCCGGGCGCCTGGCTCGCGTCCCCGATCACCGAGATCTCCGGATGGCCCGCCAGGGCGAGATCCTCGCCGACCGGCAGCCGCCCGGCGCGATCGCGTTCGATGCCGGTCGCGACCGTCACGGCGCCGGTGAACGACGCGGCCTGCACGCCCGCCCCCCACACGACCGTCGGGGTGTCGATGCGCTGCTGCTCGCCGTCCAGCTCGAAGCTGACCCCGTAGTCGTCGATCCCCATCACACGGGCCCCCTGGTGGACGGTCACGCCGAGCTCGTCGAGGTAGCCCGCCACCTTGGCCGACAGGCGCTCACTGAAGGCCGCCACCAGCCGCGGGCCGGCGTCGAGCAGGATCACCTTCGCCTCGCGCGGCTGCATCCGCCGGTAGTAGCCCTTCATCGTGTGCCGAGCGATGATCGCCAGCTCGCCCGCCAGCTCGACGCCCGTGGGACCGCCGCCCACCACCACGAACGTCAGCCAGCGCTCCCGCTCGGCGTCGTTCGGGGCGCGCTCGGCCTCCTCGAAGGCGCTGTAGATGCGGTTGCGCAGCGCGACCGTGTCGGCGAGCGTCTTCAGCCCGTAGGAGTGCTCGCGCCATTCGTCTTTGCCGAAGTAGCTCGTTTCGGCGCCGCAGGCCACGATCAGCGAGTCGTAGGGGAGCCGTTCGTCGCGGTCGAGCAGCAGCTCGCGGCGCTCGGCGTCGAGCCCGACCGCGCTGGCCATCAGCACGCGGACGTTGCGCCGGCGGCGGATCGCGGCGCGGATCGGGGTGGCGCACTCCGACGGCGAGAGGCCGCCGCAGGCGAGCTGGTAGAGCAGCGGCTGGAACAGGTGGTGGCTGTGGCGGTCCACCAGCGTCACGTCCACGTCTGCCCTGCCCAGCTCCTCCGCCGCGGTCAGCCCGCCGAAGCCGCCGCCGACGATCACCACCCGCCGGCGGTCGCCGGCCGGCCCGCGCCCGTTCTGCTCAGCCGCCATCGGCGCCGGCGGTCGCGGGGACCCCGAGGCGCTCGAGCAGGTGCTCGCCCACCCGCAGCGCGTTCGCCATCGCCGTGAGCGCCGGGTTGACCGCTCCGATGCTGGGGAAGAAGCTCGTGTCCACGACGTACAGGTTGTCGAGCTCGTGGGCCTTGCAGTTGACGTCGAGCACCGACTCCGCCGGGTCGCTCCCGAAGCGGCAGGTGCCGGCCTGGTGGGCCACGCCCGCGACCGGGATCGGGTTCTGCAGATAGGCGTTGTGGAGCAGGTGGCGCTCCTCCATGCCGAGCTTGCCGAGCATCGAGGTGAGCGTGTGGTACAGCCGCTTGCGGGGCTCCTCGTTGGTGGCCGAGTAGGTGAGCCGCACCTGCCCGTCGGAGGTCACGGTGACGCGGTTGTCCATCATCGGCAGGTCCTCGGTGGAGAGCCAGAAGTCGACCGCGTGGCGGGCGATGTCGCGCAGCGTCCAGTTCGGCGCCAGCAGCGTCTCGTGGGGCTTCTCGCCGCGGAACATCGGCGCCTGGGACTTGCCGACCATCTGGATGTTCCCGAGCGGGAACTCGAAGTCCGGACCGGAGAGGTAGTAGTCGTTGACGCCGAGTGTCTTCTGGAACACCGTCGGGTTGGGCTCCTTGGACAGCGCGAGCACCGCCACGCTGTTGTGGAACATGTAGTTGCGCCCGACCTGGTCGGAGCCGTTGGCGAGCCCGCGGGGGTGGCGCTCGCAGGCCGAGTTGAGCAGCAGCGCCGCCGAGTTGGCCGCCCCGGCGGAGACGACCACGATGTCGGCGCCGTAGCTCTCCTGCCGGCCGTCGCGCTCGACCAGCACCTCGCTGACGCTGCTGCCGGCGTCGTCCGCCTCCAGGCGCACCGCGCGGGCGTTGCGCAGCAGCGTCACGTTGGCGTGCTCGACCGCCGGCCGCACGGCGATCACCTCGGCGTCGCTCTTGGCGTGCACCAGGCACGGGAAGCCGTCGCAGTCCGGGCAGCGGACGCACTTGCTGTAGGCCATGTCGGACTCGTCCAGCAGCACCCCGCAGGGGGCGTGGAAGGGGTGGTGGCCGGTGGCGGCGAGGTCTTCGGCGAGCTTGGCGATGCGCGGCTCGTGGGACACCGCCGGGTGCGGATAGGGAGCCGACGCCGGCGGTTCGGTGGGGTCCTCCCCGCGGGCTCCGTGTACCTGGTAGAGCTGCTCGGCCTGCGTGTAGTGGGGCTCCATCTGCTCGTAGGAGATCGGCCACGCCGGGGAGATGCCGTCGTAGTGGCGCAGCTCGCCGAAGTCCTCCGCGCGGAGTCGGTAGAGCGCGGCCCCGTAGAGCTTGGTGGCGCCGCCGACGTAGTAGTGGACCTGCGGCTGGAAGGGCTTCCCGTCGCCGTCGAGCCAGGTCTCCTCCGATTGGTAGCGGCCGGCCTCGAAGACCTCGTCGGCGAGCCAGTTCTGCGGCTCGCGGGGAAGCCAGTCGCCGCGCTCGAGCAGCAGGATGCGCTTCCCCGAGGGGGCCAGCCGGTGGGCGAGCGTGCCGCCACCGGCGCCGCTGCCGATGATGATCACGTCGTAGTGGTCCATCGCTACAGCTCTGCGGTCAGCTCGGACAGGATGATCCGCCCGGCTGCCTCGATCAGCGCCAGGTGGGAGAAGGCCTGGGGGAAGTTGCCCAGGTGGCGGCCGGTGCTGGTGTCGAACTCCTCCGCGTACAGGCCCAGCGGCGAGCCCACCCGCAGCAGCCGTTCCATCAGGTCGCGGGCCTGCTGCTGCTCGCCGACGATCGCCAGCGCGGACACGAGCCAGAACGAGCAGATCAGGAAGCTCCCCTCCTTGCCGCTGAGCCCGTCGTCGGTCTCTTCGGTGCGGTAGCGCAACACGAAGCCGTCCTCGGTGAGGTCGTTTGCGATCGCCATCACGGTCGCGTGCAGGCGCTCGTCGTCGTTGGGCAGGAAGCCGAAGATCGCCGCCAGCAGCGTGGAGGCGTCGAGCGAGTCGGTGTCGTAATGCTGGCGCAGCACGCCGTCCTTGGTCACGCCACTGGTGAGGATGTCCTCGTGGATCTCCTGGGCGGTCTGTCCCCATTCGGCCTGCAGCTCGTCGTCGCCGCGCAGCGCAGCCAGCTGCGAGGCGCGGTCCATCGCCACCCAGCACATGATCTTCGAGGAGACGTAGTGCTGGGGCTTGCCACGCGCCTCCCAGATCCCCTGGTCGGGCTTCGTCCACACGCGCTTGGCGCAGTTCGCCTGCGCTTCGACCATCGGCCACAGCCTCCGTGGCAGGCGCTGGCTGCGACGGCTGTGCAGCAGCACCGAGTCCAGCGCGGCCCCGAAGACGTCGTTCTGGCGCTGGTCGAAGGCGCCGTTGCCGATCCGCACCGGACGGGCCCCGGCGTAGCCGGTGAGCTCGTCGCGGGTCGACTCGCTCAGATCGCGCCGGCCGTCGATCCCGTACATGATCTGCAGCGCGCCGTCGTCGTTGGGCTCGAGGTCGGCGATGAACTGCATGAACTCCTCGGCCTCCCAGTCGAGGTTCAGGTAGTGCAGAGCCTGCAACGTGAAGGTGCTGTCGCGCAGCCACGTGTAGCGGTAGTCCCAGTTGCGCTCCCCCCCGGGAGTCTCGGGCAGGGACGTGGTCAGCGCGGCGACCGTGGCTCCGGTGGGCATATAGGTAAGCCCCTTGATCGCGAGCGCCGAGCGCTGGAGCGGTTCCCGCCAGCGGTGGTCCGGGATGCGCGCGTTCTTGATCCAGCGTCGCCAGAAGGAGACGGTGGCCGCCATCCTGGCGTTGGCCTCGTCCACGTCGGCGGGGAGCGGGACCTGGTCGCTCCAGGACAGCGCGCAGTAGGCCTGCTCGCCCTTTTTCAGCACGTGGCGGCCACGCGCCCGTTCGCCCTCGATCCCGAGTGCCAGGTTGGTCGCCAGCGACAGCGTCACGCCCGCACCCGTGACCTCCGCGCGGCCGGGCTCCCCGCCGAGCGTCCACGTCCCGGCCTCGCTGGCGTAGTCGAAGACCGGTTCGCAGTTGAGTTCCATCTCGACCTCGTCCTCGAGGCACAGGACCACCCGCACCAGCATGTGGTCGGCGTCGTCGTCGGCCGGGGGGCGCGTGTGCGGCGTCGTGTGGTCGACCCCCCGGCGCGGACCCATCGTCAGCGCATCCCTCACCAGCACCCAGCCGGTGGGGGTCTTCCAGGTGGTCGCCAGGATGTTCGTGCCGGGCTCGTAGATGCGCGCCGACGGAGCGTTGATGCCGAAGGGGGCGAAGCGGAACGTGCCGCCCTGGCGGTCGAGCAACGTGCCGAACACGCTCGGTGCGTCGAAGCGGGGCACGCACAGCCAGTCGATCGCGCCGTCGGGCGCCACCAGCGCCCCGGTGTGGCAGTTGGACAGGAACGCGTAGTCGGCGATCGGCGGAAACGGCGACATCGCGGCCGCGCTCTGCTCGTAGGAGTCTCGTGCCTTCGGCTCACGACCGTCATCGGACGCGGCACTCGCTGCCGAGCGGCCGCGTTTCGCTTTCGCCCCGGTGGCGCGGGCCGCCGGGCTCATGTCGGCTTCCAGGAGTCCGAGTCCCAGGGGCCGAGCCAGCGGCCGCCGTGGCCGGCGAGCAGCTCGTCGGCCTCCTTCGGGCCCCAGCTGCCGGGCGCGTAGGGGTGAACCGGGGGCGGCGATTCGAGCAGCGGCGCGAAGATCCGCCATGTCTCTTCGACGCCGTCCTGGCGGGTGAAGCGCGAGCTCTCGCCGCGGATCGCGTCGAGCAGCAGGACCTCGTACGGCGTCGGCGCCTCGCCGCCCTCCTGCGCGAACTCCATGTCCAGGGTGATCGCCTGCGGCCCCTCCTTGTCGGCCCGGTGCGCCTCCCACACCAGCCGCACGCCGGTGGAGGGGTCGAGCTTGATCACCAACTGGTTGGGGTCGGGACGGCGGTGCCACTGGTCCATGAACATCAGCCGCGGGGGCTGGTGGAAGACGGCCCGCAGCTCGGTCTGGGTGACCGGCAGGCGCTTGCCCGTGCGGATGAACCACGGGACCCCCGACCAGCGCCAGTTGTCGATCATCAGCCGCATGGCGGCGTAGGTCTCGGTGGTGGAGTCGGACGCGACCCCGTCGATCTTGCGGTAGCCGTCGTACTGCCCGCGGACGTAGTGGGCGGGATCGGCGTCCTCCATCGCACGGAACAGGGAGAACTTGGCGTCCTTGAGCGTTTCCGCGTCGCTGCCGGCGGGCGCCTCCATGGCCGCCACGGCGACGAGCTGCATCAGGTGGTTCACGACCACGTCGCGGAGCGCCCCCACGGGGTCGTAGAAGTGGCCCCGGTCCTCGACGCCGAAGTCCTCGGCCATCGTGATCTCGACCGCGGCGATGTGGCTGCGGTTCCAGATCGGCTCGATCATGGTGTTCCCGAAGCGCAGGTAGAGGAGCTCGTCGGTGCCCATCTTCCCCAGGAAGTGGTCGATCCGGTAGAGCTGGGTCTCGTCTATGTACTTGTGGATTTCCTCGGCCAGCGCGCGGGCCGAGGCGAGGTCGTGGCCGAACGGCTTCTCGACCACCACGCGGGCCCCCTTGGTGAGCTCGGCGCCGGCCAGGTGGCCGATCACCATCCCGAACAGCGAGGGCGGGATCTCGAGGTAGAAGACGGGGTGCCGGGCATCGCCGATCACGCCACGCAGCTTCTTGTAGGTGTCCTCGCTGCCGAAGTCTCCGGAGACATACGAGAGCCGCCCGGCGAGCCGCGCGAACACGTCCTCGTCGATCGTTTCTCCACAGCCCTCGATCGAGCTGCGGGCCCGTTCGCGTAGCTGCTCGATCGTCCAGTCGTCTCCGGCCACGCCGATGATCGGGCAGTCGAGCAGTTCGCGCGCCTCGAGCCGGTACAGCGAGTGGAAGGTCATCACCTTGGCGAGGTCGCCGGTGATGCCGAAGATCACGAGCCGGTCGGCGACCGCCTGGACGCCGCTGTCCTCCGCCTGTGTGGATGCCCTCGCCTCAGTGCTCGCCATACCAGTCGGGGTGCAACTTAGTACGTCCGGGCCCGGGAACGTCCTCCGCTTCGGATGAGCCCCCGGGGCGGCGCATCGGTAGCGTGCCCCGCGAGCGTGAGCGGCTACGTCGAGGTGCCGGAGGGATGGGAGCGCGTGGGCACCGAAGGCCCGGGCCCGTTCGTGACGGCCGAGGTCTTCCGCGCTCCCGACGGCCGGCTCGTGCGGTGGCGCTCGCGGGCCCATCGCAAGGCGTCCGCCGGCCGCCGACGGGGCGCCCGCGAACGGCGGAGCGCCCCCGCCCGCGAACCCGTGTGGTGGCGACCGCGACGGCGCCAGTGGTGGATGGCGGTCCTGTTCGTGGTCGGCTCGGCGTGCTTCCTGCTCGGCGGCGTGGCCGCCCAGTGGTCGAGGACCTCGAGGCCGGCGATCGGGGTGGTGTTCTTCGTCGGCTCGATCTTCTTCACCTCGGCGGCCTACCTGCAGTACGCCGAGGCCGTCAACGCCGAGCGCACCCTCGGGGGCCCACCCGGGAGCCGCGCCGCGCGCTGGCGGCCCGTGTCCTGGGAACCGCGCCGGATCGACTGGCTGGCGGCCCTGATCCAGTTCGTGGGCACGCTGTTCTTCAACGTCACGACCTTCACCGGGATGAAACACGGCTTCTCCACACACCAGACGGACGCCAGGGTGTGGGCCCCGGACGCGTTCGGATCGGTCGCCTTCCTGGTCTCCAGCGAGCTCGCCTACGCGGAGGTCTGCCAGCGCTGGTTCGGGTGGCGGTGGAGCTCGCTGTCGTGGCGGATCGTGGCGCTCAACCTGCTCGGCTCGATCGCCTTCGGGGTCTCGGCCGTCGCCTCGTTCGTCGAGCCCGCCAGCGGGGAGCCGGTGAGCGCCCGCCTGGCCAACGGGGGAACCTCGCTGGGAGGCCTCTGCTTCCTGGTGGGAGCGCTGCTGCTGATGCCCGAGGCGGCGGCCGCCGAACGCGCGGCAGAGGCGTCGCCGGCCGCCAGCGCGAGCGTCCCCCAGGCCTCATCCTGAACGGACGACGCCGCCGGGCCCCGGTGCGCGAGAATCCCGCCCATGTGTCGCTGGATGGCATGGCACGGGCAGCCGCTCCTGATGGAGGAGCTGCTGTTCAAGGCCAAGCACTCGCTGATCGACCAGAGCCTGCACTCGAAGCTGGGCGCCGAGACCACCAACGGCGACGGCAACGGCGTCGGCTGGTACGGCGGCGGCGACGGCCCCGGCGTGTACCGCAGCATCTCGCCGGGCTGGGCCGATGCCAACCTCCGCCACCTGGCGGGCCACATCGAGACGCCGCTGTTCCTCGCCCACGTGCGCGCCAGCTCCGGCACGGCCGTGCAGCAGAGCAACTGTCATCCCTTCCCCCACGGGCGTTGGCTGTTCGTCCACAACGGCCTGATCAACGAGTTCCACGCCGTGCGCCGGGACCTGATGCTGGCGCTCGACGCGCAGTCGGTGGGCGAAATCGAAGGGTCGGCCGATTCCGACGTGCTGCTCCACCTCGCCCTCGGCTTCGGGCTCGAAGACGATCCCGTGGGCGCGCTCGAGCGGGCGATCGGGTTCGTCGAGAAGACGCTGCGCGACAAAGGGATCGCCCCGGCCCTGCAGGCCAGCATCGGCGTCAGCGACGGCCGGCACCTGTGGGCCGTGCGCTACTCCTCCGAAGGCAAATCGCGCACGCTGTTCCGCTCCAGGGACGCCGAGACGATCAAGCACCTGCACCCCGACGACGAGCGCATCGGGCGCCTCATCGACAGCGACCGCATCGTCGTGTCCGAGCCGATCTCCGAACTGCCGGGCGACTGGCACGAGATTCCCGAGGCGACCGCGCTGACGATCGCCCCCGGGGGCGGCTGGGAGACGCGGCCGTTCGCCCCGCACGCACCATCCTGATCGGGTGAGCGCACACGGGGCCCGGCCTGCGAGTATCCGCGCTGCCGGAGCTTGCAGGCGTACCCCGATCGACTGAAGGAGGCTGGAGTGGACGACAAGGACATGCCCTCGCTCGTGCGGGAGGAGCGCCTGCAGGGGCTTCCACGGGACCGGCTCGACGCGTCCGGAACGGGCAGCGAGGTGGCATTCGACATCATCAGCAACGAGCTGCTGCTCGACGGCAGCGCGCGGCTGAACCTGGCGACCTTCGTCAGCACCTGGATGCCTCCCCAGGCGGGGATCCTGATGGGGATGACGGCCGACAAGAACATGATCGACAAGGACGAGTACCCGCAGACGGCGGAGATCGAGCGGCGCTGCGTGAACATGATCGGCCACCTCTGGAACGTCCCCGGCGACGGCGACGTGACCGGAACCTCCACCACCGGCTCCAGCGAGGCGGCGATGCTCGGGGGGCTGGCGATGAAGTGGCGCTGGCGCGAACGCATGCAGAAGGAAGGCAAGCCGACCGACCGCCCCAACCTCGTCACCGGGGTCAACGTGCAGGTCTGCTGGGAGAAGTTCTGCCGCTACTGGGACGTCGAACCGCGCCTGGCGCCGATGGAAGGCGACCGCTTCCACCTCGGCCCCGAGCAGGCGGCCGAGCTGTGCGACGAGAACACCATCGGCGTGGTGACGGTGCTCGGCTCGACCTTCGACGGCAGCTACGAGCCGGTGGGTGAGATCTGCGCCGCGCTGGACGAGCTCGCCTACCGTGGCGGCCCCGACGTTCCCGTGCACGTGGACGGAGCCTCGGGTGGATTCATCGCGCCGTTCTGCCAACCCGAGCTGGTGTGGGACTTCCGCCTCAAGCGGGTCCACTCGATCAACGCCTCCGGCCACAAGTACGGCCTCGTATACCCGGGCGTCGGGTGGGCGATCTGGCGCGAAGCGGACTGCCTGCCGAAGGACCTGATCTTCGAAGTCAACTACCTCGGCGGCAGCATGCCCACCTTCGCGCTGAACTTCTCGCGACCCGGGAGCGAGGTGATCGCGCAGTACTACATGTTCGTCTCGATGGGCTTCGACGGCTACCGCGAGATCCAGTGTGCCTCCAGCGCGATCGCCCAGCACATCGCCAAGGAAATCACCGACATCGGCCCCTACCAGGTGCTCACCGACGGCAGCGACCTGCCGGTGTTCGCGTTCACGCTGAAGCCGGAGGTCGAGAACTACAGCGTCTTCGACGTGTCGGCGCGGCTGCGCGAGGACGGGTGGCTGGTGCCGGCGTACACCTTCCCCGAAAAACGCGAAGACCTGGCGGTGCTGCGGGTGGTGGTACGCGCCGGCTTCACGCGCGACATGGCCGATCTGTTCCTCGGTTCGCTGCGCAAGCAGACGGCCTCGCTGGAGGCGCTCGACGGCCCGATGCCGCAGCGATCCCGGAACGAAGTCGAATCGTTCAAGCACTAGCCTTCAGGCCCGGGTGGGTGCGGCTCCGGATCAGCAGGCGAACGACCCCCTCGCCGGGCATTCGCTGGCTCCGCGAGAGCTGAAGGAGCTGCTGGCCGCCCGCCGCCGCGGCCAGCCGTTCCTGGCGCTGCGCAACGGCGAGGGCGAGCTGGTGCTGCTCGAGCTGGGGCGTGAGGAGGGCAGCCACACGCTCGGGAGGCGCCCGGAGACGAGCATCTCGATCCCGTGGGACGGAGAGGTGTCGGGGCTGCACGCCGAGCTCCAGTGCCTGGGCGGCGAATGGACGGTCGTGGACGACGGGCTGTCCACCAACGGCACCTTCCTCAACGGGGAGCGGGTCCTCGGCCGCCAGCGGCTGCACGACCGCGACCTGATCAGGGTGGGCCGCACGGTGCTGTCCTACAACCTCGGCGAGGTGGCGGCACCCGACGCGACCGTGACGGCCGGAGAGGCACCCCCGCTGCCGCGGCTGACCGAGACCCAGCAGCGGGTGCTCGTGGCCCTGTGCCGGCCCCTGGGCCAGGGCGGGAGCTTCGCCACGCCCGCCAGCAACCAGCAGATCGCCGACGAGCTGTACCTCAGCCTGGACGCCGTGAAGATGCACCTGCGCACGCTGTTCGCCCGCTTCGAGCTGAGTGCGCTACCCCAGAACCGCAAGCGCGCCCGGCTGGCCGAGCTGTCGCTGGAGTACGGCCTGGTGAGCCGCCGCGAGCTCGAGCAGCCGCGACCGGCGGACCGCTGATCAGTCGGAGATGACCGTGCGCGCGCCGTTGTCGGCCGGCGGCGCGGCGGCGCCGGGGGGCGCCGAGACGGGCACGGGCGCCGGTTCCAGCCCGACCGCCTCCGCACAGGCGGCCGCCAGCTCGCCGGCCGAGCGGTAGCGGGCGGCGGGGTCCTTTGCGAGGCCGCGGGCGAGGACCCGGTCGAGGGCCTCCGGAAGGCCGGGACGGAGCGAGCCGGCGGCGGGCACCGGTGCGCTCATGTGGGCCCACAGGATCGCCGCCTGGCTGTCGCGCACGAACGGCGGCTGACCGGTGAGGCAGTGGTAGAGCATCCCGGCCAGCATGTAGGTGTCGGCGGCCGGCCCGACCTCGTCGCCGCGGATCTGCTCTGGGGAGAGGTAGTCGAGCGTCCCCACCCACTGCCCGGCGTTCGTGAGGTGGGTGTTGACGCCGACCTGCTTGGAGACCCCGAAGTCGGTCAGGTACGCGTGCTCGGGCTCGTCGACGGTGAGCAGCACGTTCGCCGGCTTGACGTCGCGGTGCACCAGCCCGCGGGCGTGGGCGGCGTCGAGCGCGGCGCCCACCTGCGCGATCAGCCGCACCGCCCTCCGAGGCTCGAGCGGACCGGTGTTGGCGAGCACCTGCTCGAGGTCCACGCCGTCCACGAGGCGCATCGAGATGAACAGCAGGCCATCGTCGTCTCCGGCCTCGTACACGGGGATCACGTTCGGGTGCTCGATCGAGGCGGCGATCTTCGACTCGGTCTTGAAGCGCTCGCGGAACTCGGGGTCCTCGGCGTGGTCGGGGGTGATCAGCTTGACCGCCACGGGCCGGTCGAGCGCGAGCTGGGTGGCGTGGTAGACGATGCCCATGCCGCCGCTGGCGATCGGGTCCTCGATCCGGTAGCCGGCGATGATCGAGGTGGGGCCGAGGTGGCGGGGGCCGGGCTGGTGGAGCACGTGCTCGACCACCTGCGGTTCGTTGGCGGCGAACAGCATCCGCAGGCGCTGGCGCTCGCGGCGGTCGAACCACATGCCGCGTATGACCGCCCCGCCGGTACCGATCACGAGCGCCGTGACGGGGGCGGCGTACTCGAGCACCACGCCGGCGTTGAAGGCGAGCTGGGTGGAGACGGTGTACAGCACCAGCACCCCGAGCCCCACCAGGACGACCCCGAGCGTGTCCAAGCGCAGGGCCGCGGCGGGCGCCAGCGCGGCGAGCGCGATGATCAACAGCAGGCTGAGCGCCTCGGCCGGGCTGCGCAACGGCATGTGGTCGAGCACGGTGGCGATCGCGTTGGCCTGGACTTCGGGGCCCGACATGACGTCGCCGGCGGCGGTGGCGTGGAGGTCCTGGAGCACAGGCGCGGTGGCTCCCACGACGACGACCTTGCCGCGCACGGCGGCGCGGTCGAAGTGGCCGCTCAGGACTTCGGTGAAGGACAGGTTCCTGACCGTGCCCGGAGGGCCGCGAAAGTCGATCCAGCCGCCTTCCAGCTGTGAGGCCGGGGCCGGGTGGCGCTGCAGCTCGTGCGCCACGACCGCCGCTATCGTCGGCAGCCCGCTGACCTGGGCGGCGGTGTGGCGCAGGACCCCGTCGCCGTCGGCCGGCAGGAGCGAGGCGGCCACACGGTCGCCCATGCTCGCCACCGCCGCATTGCCGCCGAGCGTCTGGGTCTGGCCGTGGGGCCCGATCAGCGAGGTCGCGAACACGATCGGGCCGTAGCGGCTGGCGGCTTCCAGCAGCGCTTCGTCGTCGAGTTCGTCGGTCGGCTGGTCGAAGGCGATGTCGTAGACGATCAGCCGCGCCCCGGCCGCGTGCAGGCGTTCGATCATGCGCGCGTGGTAGCGG
>DATJOU010000304.1:0-10112 GCA_035506775.1 Solirubrobacteraceae bacterium
TCGGTGGCCTCGGTGACGATCCTCGTTCCAAGCACCTTCGCAGCCGTCACGAGACAGCGCTGCAGTTGCGTGCCGCCGGTCCTCCACTCACCTATCTGCGCGCGGGCATGATCGTGGGGGCAGGTAGCGAGTCCTACAAGACTCTGCGCTATCTCGTCGAGCGCCTACCGGCAATGATCGCGCCCGCCTGGCTGGCGACCATGACTCAGCCGATCGGGATAGAGGACGTGCTCGCTTATCTCTCGCTCGCCGCCCGTGCGGATGGATCGGCCATCGGCGAACTGCAGATCGGGGGCCCCGACGTCCTCAGCTATGGCGAAATGCTCGATGAGATGGCACTCGCCCTCGGCATGCGCCCGCGTCCGAAGATCCCGGTGCCGTTCCTCACACCTCGGCTCTCCTCGCTGTGGGTCGGCTTGGTCACGCCCGTGGACGCCGGGGTCGCCCGGCCGCTGATCGAGGGGCTCAGCACGGAGACGGTCGTTACCGACGACACCGCACGTCGCCTGTTCGACATCGACCCTGCTCCGTTCGAGCAGACGTTGCGCGAGGCGCTAGCCGAGGACGGCATCGTCGCGGCCGAAGCGAGGCCGTGATGGCCAGGGGGCGTGGCCCGACGTCGCCCAGCCCTCCCGGGGGCGGCGGGTCGCACCCGGAGTCCGCCTGGGACTATCCCCGCCCGCCGCGCGTGGACCCGAGCAGCGAGCGCGTGGTGGTTCGCCTCGCAGGCCAGGTTCTAGCGGACACCAAGCGCTCGCTGCGCGTGCTCGAGACCAGTCATCCGCCCGTGTACTACATACCGGTCACCGACATCGACATGGGTTGCCTGCACGAGGGTCAGGGGACGAGCTGGTGCGAGTTCAAGGGCGCCGCCGTCTACTGGGACGGCGAGGGGGCCGAGGCGATCGGCTGGTCCTACCCCGAGCCCTCACCCGGGTTCGAGGCGCTGCGGGGACACATCGCGTTCTACCCCGCGCGCGTGGAGAAGGCCACGGTCGACGGCGAGCTGGTAAGCCCGCAGGAGGGCGGCTTCTACGGCGGCTGGATCACCTCCCGCGTCACGGGGCCATTCAAGGGTGCGGCGGGCACACGCGGCTGGTAGGTGCTGGGGGGTGCGGTCCGCATGACGGCCGGTCCTTCACGCTTCTTGGTTCGCGCGAGGAGATCGCTCGGCGACGGGCTCCGCCGCTGCGGCGCGAAGCTTTCCTAGCGCTCGGTTCTCCAGTTGGCGGACGCGCTCGGAGCTCAAGCCGAGGCGTGCTGCGATCGCTCGGCGGGGCTCGACGTCCCGGTCGAGGCCGTAGCGTGCGCTCAGGACTGCGCGCTCGCGCTCGCTGAGGCTGCTCAAGAGGTCACGCAATTGCCCGGCCGTGACGTTGGTGATGACCCGCTCGTACTCGTCCTCGGCGAGCGGATCGGCGATCAGCTCGCCGAACATCCCCAGCCCGCCCTGGTCGCCTTCGATCGGCTCCTCGAGGCCTCTCGGCGGCCGGTCGGCGGCGAGGAGGTTGGCCACCTGTGCCGGCCCCAGTCCGGTGCGTCGGCTCAGCTGCGCCGTCGTCGGGGTGCCGCCGATGCTCCCGTAGGCATTCTTGAGCTCTGAGAGTTGGCGCAGGGCGCGGTCGGACATCACGACTGGGCGTGTGAGCTCCGCGACCAGCTGCTGCATCGCCTGGCGCACCCACCACGAGGCGTAGGCCCAAAACGGAACTTCGAGCGCGGGGTCGTAGCGCTCCAGCGCTCGTAGCAGTCCGACCACGCCCTCCTGCATCAGCTCGGTGCGCGTGATCCGAGGCGAGCTGCGGTAGTTGCGCGCGACGCTTCCGATCAGGGGGAGGAAGGCCTCCACCAGCTCCGCGCGGGCGGAGTGGTCTCCCGCGGTCGCCTCGCGCAGCAGGCGCAGCTCGACCGACTGTGGCAGTCGTGCGCGTTGCCCGAGCTCGTGGATGTACCGTCCGGAAAGGGCGCTGGTCGTTGACGGGCGGTGGTCGATCCGGTCTGCGACGCTCCGGTTGAGGCCACGCCCGTCGTCCACCTCGGAGGCGATTTCTGTGCCTTCTTGGAGGCTGAAGCCCTCGTCGCTCCCGTCACTGACACCGGGCGTGTTCTTCACCCCGGACGATGGCGGGGACCGGTAGCCGTTGGCTGCCATCACGACAGAGCTGGGCGAGAAGTCCGGAGGTAGCTCATGGCAAGCTGCTCGATCCCTCGTGTACCCACGCGACGACCGTGGCCTCCACGGGCGCTCGTGACACGCCGAGGGCCTAGGCGCTCTTTGCACTCTTGCACAAGCGCCAGATCCGGTGTCCTCGTGCCGGGGAAGGAGGGCCGCCTCGCGCTGGCGGCTCTGATGCCCGTATGTTGTGATTGGTTTCGCTTTCTCATGTCCCTTCATATAGGTCGCCGGACGCTCGCGCCAAGGGGGCTCCACCGCTGCGGGCGGACGAGGCTGCGAGGCGTAGATGGCTCAAGCCCGAGAGCCGGGCTTGGATGCCGCATGGCGGCTGTGGGTGCGATCGGCAGAAAGAAGACTTGCAAGTTCCGCCCGGCGGCCTACTTACCCGACCAGTGACCATTTGACCGGATTTTGGTTGCGGTCGACGTGAGGAAAGGAGGTCCGCTGAGACATGACGCGCGTCGTGGTGCTACGGGGGGACGGTCAGGTCTTCTGGAGCGAGGGCGTCACGGCGAGCGACTTTCAGGGTGAGCGTTTCTGTCGCTGTCTTGCTGAACGTCTCGGCTGGGCGGTCGCGGACGCGGAGTCGCTTGCGAACCCGCCGGATGTCGCAAGGCTTCGAGCAGAACGAGGTGGGCGTGGTCGCCTGCGCCCCTCACAGATCGCCGCGTAGCAAAGGCATGACAGGCATTCCATCTTTTGGATCTACGAGGAGGCGGCACAGCGAGGATCAGCACAGACACAGAGCGACATAGCGAGCGGCGGAGCCGGGGCCTCCCAGAAGGGCTCTGCACGAGACCCCATGGCCTCCACCGGAGGTGAATGTCCCGGCTCCGCCGCTTCCTTCTCAGAGTTTCCGAGTTCCGCGACCAGGCTTGGAGGTGATGAAGTTGCCAATGATCCGATGGGAGCCCGCGCGTGAGCTGCAGGCCATCCAACAGGAGATGAACCGTCTCTTCGGTAGCGCGTTCGACACCCAGGGGGGTGTGGCGAACGGCGGAGCAGGCAGCCGCTGGATCCCGCCGATGGACCTCGTCGAAGATGACGAGCAGTTCGTCGTGCGCGCCGATCTGCCTGGGGTCGAAGAGCAGGACGTGACCGTCGAGCTCGAGGACAATGTGCTCACGATCGCCGGTGAGCGCAAGTCCGACGCTCAGCAGCGCAAGGAGGGCTACTACCGGATCGAGCGCGCATACGGGGCTTTCTCGCGCGCGTTGACGCTGCCGGAAGGCATCGACGCGGAGGGCATCAAAGCGAGTTTCACCAAAGGAGTGCTCGAGGTGCGAATTCCCAAGCCAGAGGAGCGCAAGCCAAGAAAGGTCGCGATCAACGTCGGCGACGGCACTCCCGTCATAGAGGGACAGACCGTCTGAGTCAGAACCGCCGCATCCGCCATGTCAGGGACTGCTTATCCCGGGCGCGGGATTCCTCTCAGCATGCGGGCGCTTCACGATCCTCAGGTAGCCCGCTGGAGTGCTTCGGACGCGTGGCTGACCACGATGTGGTGCGCGGCACGGCTGGGACCTCGCTCGGTTCGCCGAGGAGGGGGTAAGCGAAGGCGCCCGGCCAAGTAGGCCGGGCGCCTTTGTTCGCTGTGATCTCCCCGAGAGGCCCGTCAGGTGGTGGGAACGGGCTCGCGGTCCCTAATCCGTAGGAGCTCTGCCTCAGGTTCTGTCCTGCGGGCGTGGCGGAAGCCGAGTACGACGAGCAGCGCCAGTAGGGCGGCCAGTGCGAACGCGGCGATCGAAGCCCACATCATCACCGTGCCGACGGTGGCGAATCCATAGGCCTCGAGCAGCAGCCCCCGCAACGTCGTGCCGCGGAACGACACCTGCACCAGTTCCTGAAGTTTGGCGTTCGTAGGTTCTTTCAGGGCGGCCGCGCTGATCTTCGCGTAAAGGCCGTGATATGGCATCTCACGGAGGTGGACCGCTATGAAGTCGTCTGCCCACACCTTCGCCTGCGCGCCGGTGAGCAGCTGCTGACCAGCATATTGAGAGACCGAGGGGATCATCGACGGCGTGATCTCCGTGCCGGCCACCGGATGCGCGAACGCACTCTTCGGCGGAAAGTAGATTTCCTGCGCTGCCAATTGGCTGTGGACGTTCGATTTCGTGTAACTCGCGCCCCACGCGAGCAGACTGCCCGCCACGAGCAGGACGATCACTCCGGCAACACCGACCCAGCTGGCGACAATGTCAAAAGTCTTGCGACGCATCGATGACTCCTCCAAGGTGAATTTGCCTTCAGTGGAGTCCAAGCTACGTGGGTGGGGGCGGGTCGTCATCTGCGTAATCCACGGACGTTGCTGCGGTCTTCTACGAGGTTCAAGGCGCCCATTTCCGGGGGCGCCGGGCAAACATCCTGCGGTCTTGTTGCTCCACGGAGATGGCACTGGTGCTTACTACGGATGCCGCTCCGGCGACGACGGCTTAGGGTCGCGCCCACCAGGGTCACTCCACGCACCGCTCCGTCGGGCAACGGGGAACAGGACGGAAGATCATGAGCGAGCGCCTCACACCATTGGATGCAACGTTTCTCGAGCTGGAGGAGGCCGACGAGAGCGCCCACATGCACATCGGCGGGATCATGGTGTTCGACCCTCCGCCCGACGGGCACGTCCCCACGAGGCTCGAGATCGGGGTTCACCTTGCGCACCGGCTCGGCCAGTTGCCGCGTTACGGGCAGCGCCTGTCGGCCGTCCACACAGGTGGCCTGACCTGGCCGGAGTGGGAAGACGATCCCGACTTCGATCTCAAGCGCCATCTTCATCACGCCGCCCTGCCCACGCCGGGGGGGCATCGTGAGCTCGCCGAGTGGTCGTCCGAGTTCTTCTCTCAGCGGCTGGATCGCCGCCGGCCGTTGTGGGAGATGGCGCTCGTCGAGGGTCTCGAGGGCGGGCGCTGGGCGCTCGCGAGCAAGACCCACCACTGCATGGTCGACGGTGTCGGCTCGGTGGACGTCGGCCATACCCTGCTCGACGTAGACCCCGCAGCATGCCTGAGGGAGTCTCACGCTCCGGCGGCTGTCGCCGGTGGGCCGCGCTCGCGGGGCCCACGCTCCGGGCCGACGGCCACGGTCGCTCGCGCCTGGAGCGGTCTCGAGGGCTTCGCGCCCCTCGCCTCCGGGGTGAAGGTCGCGCACATGGGTGCTCACGCCGCACTCCATCCCCGCGAGGCGCTCGCCGATGCGAGAGCCGCGGTCGAGATGATCGTCAGGGACGAGTTGCATGCGGCACCGCATACCAGCCTGAACGAGCCGATCGGCACCCGGCGACGCTTCGACGTGGTGCGCGTGGCCCTGGATGACGCAAAGGTGATCAAGAACGCGCTCGGCGGCACGATCAACGACGTCGCGCTGACCGTCACCGCGAGCGGCCTGCGCGCGTTGCTGGTCGCGCGTGGTGAGCAGTTACCGGCCGGTGGCCTGCGCGCGATGGTGCCGGTGAACGTCCGGCTTGCGGCCGAGAAGGGGGCGCTCGGAAACAAGGTCTCGTCGTTGTTCATAGATCTTCCCGTCACCCACCACAGCGCGCTGGAGCGCTACCACGAAACGGTGGACCGGTCACAGGCGACGAAGGCTGATCCGGCACGGCAGGCCGGCGCCACGGCGGTCATCGAGCTCTCGGGACTCGCCCCTCCCGTGATCCACTCGACGGTGGCGAGGGCGCTCTACGCGACGCGGCTCTTCAACGTCACGGTCACCAACGTCCCGGGACCACAGCAGACCCTCTACGCGCTCGGCGCACCGCTCCGCGAGATCCACCCCCTCGTCCCGCTCGCGGCGGAGCACGCCGTGGGCGTGGCGATCGTGAGCTATGACGGGAACCTCTTCTTCGGCGTGGTCGCCGACCGCGACCTGGTCGGGGACCTCGACGTGATGCTCGTAGCAATGAGCCGCTCCGTCCAAGAGCTGCTCCAGACGGCCAATCTCGAGTGGCACCCGGGTGCTGGCGGATGTCGTGAGAAACACCACGCGGGAGGGCAGCGACGTAAGCCGACGCTCGCGCCGGACGATACGGGCGCGGGCCGGTAGTGCAACGGCTGAGCGCACTGGACGCGACCTTTCTCGAGGTAGAGGATGCCGTCAGCCACATGCACATCGCGTCCGTTGCCCTGTTCGAGGGCCCTCCGCCGCCGGCGGAGCAGCTTCGCTCGATGGTGCTCGGCAAGCTGTCTCTCGTACCGCGCTACCGGCAGGTCGTCCGCCGGGTCCCTTTCGCGGCGGGGCGCCCGGTGTGGGTCGACGACCGCCACTTCAACCTCGAATACCACGTCCGTCGAACGGCCCTGCCCGCGCCCGGCTCCGAGGAGCAGCTCAAGCGCCTGGTCGGACGGGTGATGTCGCAGCAGCTCGACCGCACCAAGCCGCTGTGGGAGATGTGGGTGGTCGAGGGCCTGGCCATGGATGGTGTCGAGCAGCCGTGGGCCCTCCTGTCGAAGGTCCACCATTGCATGGTGGACGGCATCTCCGGCGCCGATCTGCTCACCGTGATGCTCGACCTCGATCCACATCCGCCGGCGCCCACGAGTGAGGGCTGGCGCCCGCACTCGTCTCCGAGCTCGGCGGAGCTGCTGCTGCACTCGCTCCTCGGAGATCTGCTCAGCCCGCTCGAGGCCGTGAGGAGCCTGCGGGCGCCGCGCGCGCTTGCGACCCGTGCCGGCGAGGCCGCACACGGTCTCCTGCAGATGCGAGGCGTGGTCGAGCCCTCGCCCACGTCATCTCTCAACGGGCCCGTCGGGGCCCACCGCCGGTGGTCGTTCGCGCGGGCCCGGCTCGCCGACGCAAAGAACGTAAAAGCGGTGTTCGGAGGTACCGTCAACGACGTTGTGCTCGCCTGCATCACCTCCGGTTTTCGTGATCTGCTCAAAGCCCGGGACGAGTCGGTGGAGCGAGTCGTGAGGACACTCGTCCCGGTGTCGGTGCGTGCACCCTCCGAGCGGGGCACCTACAACAACCGGGTCTCGGCGATCTTCGCCGAGCTGCCCGTGGGGATCGCCGACCCGATCGAGCGGCTATCGAGCATCCGTGAGCAGATGGCAGACCTGAAGGCCTCCAACGAGGCAGTCGCAGGGGAGGTTCTCACCTCGCTGGCCGGCTTCGCGCCGCCGATGCTGCTCGCGCTCGGCGAGCGACTTGCCACCCGCGTCCCGCAGCACAACGTCAACACCGTAACCACGAATGTCCCGGGTCCCCAGCAGCCCCTGTACGCCGCCGGCAGGCGCATGCTCGAGGCGTTCCCCTACGTGCCCCTCGGGGGGCACGTGCGGGTCGGCGTGGCGATCTTCTCCTATGACGGTCGCCTCACCTTCGGTGTCACGGGTGACTACGACACCGCGCAGGACATCGACCGTCTCTGCAGCGGCATCGAACGCGGTATGGAGGAGCTGCTGCAGGCACGCGATGGGGTTGGCCCACGCTCCCCGCGCGTGACGCGCCGGTCCTCGTCGGCCGAGCGCCGCCGATCGGCAAGATCCAGGCTCGGATGACCGTAGGACAGTCGATCGGAGAAGGGCCGACGGAGGTGCCGGTCACACCACTGGATCCCGCCCGTCTGCGCACCGTGTTGACCGCGGACGCGATCGCCGGCTTCGAGCACACGCTGACCAGAGGCCGCGAGCTGCTCACCTCGAGGACGTTCTGGAACGTGAACTCGACCGCACAGGGGGGCGGCGTGGCCGAGATGCTCCGCTCGCTGATCGGTTACACCCGCGGGGCCGGGAGTGACTCCCGTTGGGTGGTCCTCGAGGGCAACCCTGAGTTCTTCAGGGTCACCAAGCGCCTCCACAACAGACTTCACGGGCACAACGGCGACGGAGGGACGCTCGGCATGGACGAGCGCCTGGCGTACGAGCGCTGCACCGAGGCCAACGCGGAACTGTTCGCCGAGCAGGTCCGCCCCCAGGACATCGTTCTGCTGCACGATCCTCAGACCGCTGGCATGATCCCGCGGATGCTGGAGACGGGCGCGGTCGTGATGTGGCGCTCCCACGTGGGCATCAGCCCCGCCAATCAGCTCGCGCGCGAAGCATGGAGCTTTCTGCTCCCCTACGTGGAGCACGCGCATGCCCACATCTTCTCGCAGGCCGAGTACGCCTGGGAGGGACTCGACCGGGCGAGGCTGACCGTGATCCCACCCTCGATCGACGCGTTCTCGCCGAAGAACCATGCGCTGTCGTTCACTAGCGTGACCGCCGTGCTCCGTGCTGCCGGCCTCGCCGCGGACCGCTATCAGCGTCATGCGCGGGCGCTGTTCGAGCGGCTCGACGGCTCGGTGGGGCGCGTCGAGGCAAAGGCCAGCGTCGTCGAGGAGCAGCAGCTCTGGCTCGGTGTCCCTTCACTCGTCCAGGTCTCCCGCTGGGACCGCCTGAAGGACCCGACCGGGCTCCTCGAAGCCTTCGCCGAGCACGTCCATTCCGCGGACGAGGACCCCCACCTCGTGGTCGCGGGGCCCGATGTGCTCGCCGTCACCGACGACCCTGAGGGGAGGGAGGTCTTCGAGGAGGTCGAGGCGATCTGGACCGGGCTGCCCAGACGGATCCGCCGCCGCGTTCACCTCGCGTTGCTGCCGATTGCCGACGCAGACGAGAACGCCGTGGTCGTGAACGCGCTGCAACGAAGGGCCGATGTGATCGCTCAGAAGAGCCTTGCGGAGGGGTTCGGATTGACCGTCGCCGAGGCGATGTGGAAGGGCCGCCCGGTGGTCGCATCGGCGATCGGTGGGATCCGCGAGCAGATCGAAGACGGGCGCACGGGCCACCTGGTGGAGCCCACCGATCTGAGGGTCTTCGGCGACCGCGTCAGCGCCCTCCTCGACGACCCCCACAGCGCCGAGCGAATGGGCGAAGCAGCACAGACACGGGTCCGAGAACTGTTCCTCGGCCCACGCCACCTCGGACAGTACGTGGGACTGCTCGAGACCATGCTCGAGCGCCACGGCTGAGCTCTCCGGGCAAGCGTGGGCCACGCTGCATCGCGTAGTTGATACGGATCCTCCATCCTCAATCAGTCCCGATGACCGCAACCCTGTATCGGCTTAGCGTGCTCTCCATGGACGCGAGCCCCGGCGAGCCGAGCGCCTCTCGGGCCTCCGAGGGAGTGACCTTCGCGAACGCGCTATGTGCGATCGACGGCTCCGCCGAGAGTCTGCTCGCTGTCGCCAAGGCCGGCGCCCTCGTGGGCCCCGGCGGGCATCTGACGTTGCTGATCGCGACCTCCTTCCGCCATGACGGCGAGATCCGCTCGCCGGCGATCCAGCCGTGGCGAGCGAGCGAGATCGTGGAAGGGGCACGCCAGGCCGCAAACGATGCCCGTGTGAGTGCCACCGTCGAGGTGGACCCAGACGGTGCGCCCGGCGAGGCGATCCTTCGCTGGTCCGCCGGGCACGACCTGCTCGCGCTCGGGGCGGCGGCGAGCGCCTCGTGGTTCGGCGCTGTGTTCATGGACAGCGTCACCGCAGTAGCCGAGGAGGAGCTGAGCACATCGCTGCTCGTGGCTCGTGGCGAAGGCGCTGCGCCACGGAGGATCGTGATCGCAAGTGACGGACTCGACGGGTCGGACGGCCTGGTCGAGCTCGGAGCGGCGCTGGCCGCCCAGCACGATGCCGATGTGACCCTCGTGCACGTTCTCGGGCCCGAGTCCCGCGCGCACCCACACCGGATGGAGGGCCAGGCGGCTCAGCTCGCACTCGCGCGCCCGGGACGCAGCGAGGCACGGATCGAGCTCGGAACACCGCGGAACGTGATCGTCGAGGTGGCCGGTGAAGCCCGCGCAGACCTGGTCGTGATGAGCAGCCGCCGCCTCAGTGGCCTGCGCACGGTCGGCAGCGTGAGCAGGCCCGTCGTCGCCCACGCACCCTGCTCGGTTCTGCTCGTTCCGCCCGAGCTGCTCGCGGCGTCACGAGCAGCGCGAGCCTGACCGCCGCGACGGCGGCTAG
>DATJOU010000305.1:0-2440 GCA_035506775.1 Solirubrobacteraceae bacterium
GCGAGGACCCCCTGATTCTCACGCTCGCGCGCGGGCACTACTGCCCCAAGGAGCACCAGCAGCACCTGGAACTCGCCGCCAACTTCCCGAAGATCGCGGTGGCGTACACGCGGATCGCCACGATCTCGACCGACACCCACCACACCAGCCAGGAGTTCCGCGCCTCGGTCGGCGCGCAGTGGCCGTTCCTCTCGGACCCGGAGCGCACCGTGCAGAAGGACCTCCAGATCCAGGAGTACACCGACCCCGAACACGACCCGATGATCCCCCACACGCTCGTGCTCGAGCCGGGGCTGGTGATCCACAGCATCTACAACGGCTACTGGTTCTGGGGGCGCCCCTCCTTCGAGGAGCTGTGGCGCGAGCTGCGCGCCGTCACCAGCGAGATCCGCCCCGACTGGGATCTGAGCAAGCCGGGGCTGCGCGAGGCATGGGAAGCCGGCGACTACACGCCGTTTCACGGCTGGAACCGGCGTGCCCCGGGGTCGATGCCGAACTCCTACGAGTCCTGACGGGGTCCCTCAAAGGTCGAGCACGACGTTCTCGCGGGGCCGCGAGCAGCAGATCAGCACGCTCCCGTCGGGGGGCGACTCCACCGGGTCCGGGTTGTAGGCGACCTCGCCGGCGATGATCTGCGTCTCGCAGGTTTGGCAGACGCCCGTGCGGCACGACCAGCGCACCGGCACGTCGCACGCCTCGGCGATTTCGAGCAGGCTCGCGTAGCGCCCGCTCCACGGTACCGCGAGGTCGCTGCGTGCGAATTCGATCGTGGGGCCCTCGCCCGGCGTGCCGGCCGGCGGGTGGGGAGCGCGCGCGGGCGTCGCGGCGATGCCCGGCGTCTCGCTGGGCGCCGGCCCGAACGGCTCGGTGTGGATGTGGGAGGCGTCGAGCCCCATGCTCGACAGGGCGGCGCTGATCTCGTCCATGAACGCGCCGGGCCCGCACAGGTAAGCCTGCGCGCTCTGCGGCGGTTCCAGCTGCGCCAGCACCGCGCCGGTGAGGCGGCCCTTGGCGTCGAAGTCGCGTCCCGTGACGTCATCGCGACGGGGATGGCTGTAGTAGACGTGGCTCTTCGCGTTCGCCAGCGAGGCCACGAGCGCGCGGGACTCGGCGGCGAAGGGGTGCTCGTGGCCGTTGCGTGCTCCCTGCAGCCACCAGACCTCACGGCTGGAATGCTCCTGCGCGAGCTGCTGGAGCATCGCGAGCACGGGCGTCGCGCCGACCCCGGCGCTGATCAGCAGCACCGGCGCGTCGCTGTTGTCGAGGATGAACGTGCCGCGGGGCGCCGCGATCTCGAGCCGATCGCCGGCGCGAACGCGCATGGCCAGGTACCTGCTGGCGGCGCCATGGGGTTCGCGCTTGACGGCGATGCGGTAGTAGCCCGCGGCTGGTGGCCCGCACAGCGAGTAGTTGCGCAGCAGCGAGCGCCGCCGTTTGTTGGGCTGCACCCGCACGGTCAGGTATTGGCCGGGGGCGGCGGGCGGCAGCGGCGCGCCGCCCGGGTCCTCGATGCGGATCGAGACCACCGAGTCGCTCTCGTGCGCGATCGCCGTGACGGCGAGCGCGTGAAAGCCCGGCCACGCGGGAGGCGGGCTCGCGGCGGTGAGGCCCGCGTTGCCGCTCGCGGGCTGCTCGTCGAGCAGCGCACGGAACGAGGCCTGCCAGCCGGGGCTGAGCGCGGGGATGCGCAGCGCGCGCAGCAGCTCCAGGCGGTCGTGCCCGGGCAGGTACAGCAGGGCGTCCGTGTCCGCGACCGTCATGGCCTGCGGGCCGGAGGCAATCTTGATGATCTCCTGCCCGGCCTTCACCGGGCCCTCGGTCAGCACGCGGAAATAGAACCCGGGCCGGTGATGGGAGACCAGCAGCGCTGGCATCCGGGGATCATTCATCCGGATGCCCACCCGGAAGCAGGTGACCCGCGGCTGGGTTACCTCGAAGACGGCGCCGCCGATCTGGTAGCGGTCGCCGATGCACACCTGGTCGTCGGCCAGTCCCTGCACGGTGAAGTTCTCGCCGAACTGCCCGTACTCGAAGTCGTCCCGGCCGAGCTGCTTCTGCCAGTACCGATAGGACTCGATCTGGTAGACGAACACCGCCCGCTGCTCGCCGCCGTGCCCGGCCAGGTCGCCCTGCCCGTCACCGTCGACGTTGAGCCGCCGCACCATCCGTGGCCCGGTGACCGGCTTCTTCCACACCGCCGTGTGCACCGTCTTGCCGTGCCAGGTCACGTCCTGCGGCATCCCAACATTGACCGACAGCAGAGCGCCGACACGCTCCCCCGAAGTCCTCATCTGTTCACCTTTGCACGCAGCCGGCCAACCCGCCCCCTTGACGGCCCTGGTCGGAACCCTGGCCCGGGGCGTGCCCGGCGGTCGTCGAGCGGGAACTGGCCGGAGGCGAATGCTCGTACTGGGCCTGCATTCCGTCCAAGACCCCGCTG
>DATJOU010000306.1:0-4084 GCA_035506775.1 Solirubrobacteraceae bacterium
GCGATTGTGCTCAGCGCCGAGGAGCGCGACAGCTGCCGGGAGATGATCGCGCGGGGCCTGCGGGCCGGTGCCGTGGTGGCGGTCACCGCCGGGGCCGGGGGAGGGACGCTGTTGCTCCCGGACGGAAGCGAGACGCCGATCGGCGGCCCCCGGGTCGCCGATCCGGCCGACGACCTCGGCGCCGGCGACGTGTTCGCGGCCGCGATGTTCGCCGAGCTGTGGGGGGGCGCCCCCGCGGATCGCGCGGCCTCCTTCGGGGCGGCCGCGGCGGCCGTGAGGCTGGAAGGCACCGGACCACGGGCGATCGGCGACCGGGCGGCGATCGAGGCGCGGCTGCGGGCCGGCTAACGCGCGCTCGCGCGACTGGTGGCGTCGGCCAGCAGTCGTTCCAGCTGCTCCAGGTCCACCTCGTCGGAGCGGCCCGCGAGGCGGGCGGCGAGCAGCAGGCTTCCGGCCACGGGGGGAGTGACGCTGGGAGCGATCTGAGCCCCCGGAGCGGCTTCGGTGATGTGGCGCCGCAGGGGCCCGGTGAACACCTCGCCTGAGCGGAACACGCTGCCGATCAGCCCCACCGGGAACTGCCCCTGCGCCAGGCCGGTCCGCGCCACGACCGCCGCCACCTGCCCCCCCAGCGCCGCGGCCCCCCGCTCGTAGATCCCGCGGGCCACCTCGTCGCCGGCGTCGGCGTGCTTGCCCGCCTCGATCGCGAAGGCGGCTATCTCCGACTTCGTCAGCGGCTTGGAGTACACGAGCGTCGCCAGCGACTCGATGCTCGCCACCTCGAAGAACTCGACCAGGGCCGCGGTCAGCGACGTCGGCGGCCCCGAGCCCTCACGGTCGCGCAGCCCCGCTTTGATCGACTCGATTCCCAGCCAGTAGGCCCCTCCCTCGTCCCCCAGCACGTGACCCCACCCGCCGGCGCGCCACGGCCCTCCCGGTCCGACGCCGAACACGTTCGAGCCGGTCCCGGCGATCACCGCCACGCCGTCCGAGGCGCCGGTGGCCACGGCCCAGGCCCCCACCACGTCGTTGACGACGGTCCAGGCCTCCGTGCGGGTGCGGCGCAGGTGGTCGGCGACGGCGGTGGTGTCCGTTCCGGCCACCGCCAGCACCGCCCCCCCGAGGTCCCCGTCGGCGATCCCGGCGCTGCGCATCGCCTCGCCGGCAGCCGTCAGCAGAGACCTGACGGCGGCCACCGGGCCGATCGCGTCCTCGTTGCTCGGTCCGGCGTGACCGAGGTGGACGGTCCCGGACTCGAGGTCGAGCACCGCGGCCAGCGTCTTGGTGGCGCCTCCGTCGATACCCAGCAGGAAGCCTCCCTTCGCGCGAGGAGAGGTGCGGGTCAGCTCGGGGGGCAGTACGACGAGCGATTCGGGCGTCATGGCGGGCCATCCTTCCACGCCCGGGGGTCGGCGCGGGACCGGATCCAAACCGGCGAGGATCGCGGATCGGGGCTGTAGTGTGACCCGGGGGACCTCCGGCGATGGTTGGCAAGCGGACAAGGATCGTGATGGCGGCAGTCGCCGTCGTGGCCGTCGTGGTCGGGGTGGTGCTGGCCGTGACGGGGGGCTCGGGGCACAAGCAGGACCACCACAGCGACCGCGTCGCGGTCACGCGCGAACGGATCGGGGGCGGGGGCGAAGGCCCGAGCGCGGCGCGTGGCTCCGGAGGTATCAGCGGCGGCACGCGGGCCGGCGGCGGCAGGGCCAGCGCACCGCGGGGCGACGTGGCCGCGGCCTCGGACTACTTCGGGATCAGCAAGGCCAAGCTGCGCAAGGAACTGGACTCGGGACGCTCGCTGGCGGCGCTCGCCGCATCCAGCCCGGGCCACTCGGCGCTCGGCCTGGTGGAAGCGATCATGCGCCCCAGGGTGAGCCGGATCGAAGCCCAGGTGGCGGCCAAACGGCTCTCGCAGGCCGAAGCGCAGCGGATGATCCAGCGGATCCGCAAACGCGTCCAGACCAGGCTCGCGCGCTCGACCACCTACGAGCCGACGGCGGCGGTCGCCGAGCGGTACCTGGGGCTGTCGGCGACCGAGCTGCGTTCGCGACTGCACGGCGGGCGGACCCTCGGGCAGCTGGCCGACGGAACCGCCGGCCGGTCGGCCACGGGACTGATCGCGGCTGTGATGGCGGTCCGGGTGGCCGAACTGGTGCACGGGGCCGGGGCGAGCTCGGAAGCCCGGCTGCGACACGAAACGGGGCTGCTGAAGGCCCTCGAAGCCAGGGTCAAGCAGGAAGTCCGCGAAGGCGGGCCGGCGCTCGCGCTGACGCTGGCGCAGCCCTGAACGACCTCGCCGGCCGCCGAGGGGTAACGTCCGGTCCTGCTCGCGGACCGAGCAGGAGCCGACCGATGGCCACGTGCACCCATCTCGACACGATCACGGTGCGGGAGCTTCCCGAGCGGGTGGCCGGCTGCGAGGACTGCCTGCGTGAAGGGACGGTGTGGCTGCACCTGCGCATCTGCCTCGAGTGCGGTCACGTCGGCTGCTGCGACAACTCGCCGCGGAAACACGCGACCGCCCACTTCCACGCCGACGGTCACCCCCTGATCCGCTCGCTCGAGCCGGGTGAGGACTGGAGCTGGTGCTACATCGACCAGCTGGCGATGGTGATCCCGGAGATCCAGGGCCACACCGAGATTCCACCTTCGCCGATGCTCGCCGGCTGAGGGGCGCCGGATGAGCAGCGACTACGACGTGATCGTGCTCGGCGGCGGCTCGCCGGGCGAGCACTGCGCGGGAGCGCTCGCCGAGGGAGGACTGCGGGTCGCGGTGGTGGAGCGGGAACTGGTGGGTGGAGAGTGCTCCTACTGGGCCTGCATTCCCTCCAAGACGCTGTTGCGCCCGGGTGAGGCCGTCCACGGCGCCCGCGACGCGGCGGCGAGCGCCGACGTCGACGTCCAGGCGGCGTTCGCGTGGCGTGACTTCATGGTCTCCGGCTGGTCCGACGCCGGCCAGGAGCGGTGGCTGGCCGACAACGGAATCGACCTGATCCGGGGAACGGGGCGGCTCGCCGGCCCGGGGGTCGTGGAGGTGGACGGGGTCCAGCACACGGCCGAGAACGTGGTGCTCGCGAACGGAGCCGATCCGGTGGTCCCGCCGATCCCGGGGCTGCGCGAGCTCGAGGGGCTGTGGGGCAGCCGCGACGCGACCTCGATGAAGGCCGTCCCGGGACGGCTGCTGGTCATCGGGGGAGGGCCGGTGGGGGTCGAGATGGCGCAGGTCGTACGCCGGCTCGGCGGGGAGGCGGTCGTGATCGAGATGTCCGACCGGCTGCTGTCGCGCGAACCCGCGCCGCTCGGGGAGGCGCTCGGGGAGGCGCTGGCCCGCGACGGGGTCGAGCTGGCGCTGTCGGCGAACGTCACCGCCGCCCGGCGCGAGGGCCAGGAATGCGTGCTCGAACTCGACGACGGGAGCACCCTGCGGGGAGACCACGTGCTGGCCGCCACCGGCCGGCGCCCGCGGGTGCGCGACATCGGCCTGGAGACGGTCGGAGTGGAGCCCGACGCGCACGGCGTGCCGGTGGACGCCCACCTCAAGGCGGCCGAGCACCTGTGGGCGATCGGCGACGTCAATGGCATCTGGCCGCTGACGCACGTCGGTGAGTACGAGGGCGATGTGGTCGCCGACAACATCGCCGGCCACGGGCGCCCGGCCAACTACGAAGCCGTTCCCCGGGTCACCTACACAGATCCTCAGGCCGGTGCGGTGGGCGCGGCCGAAGCGCCGTACAGCGCCACCGCCCCGCTATCGGAGGTGCCGAAGACCGCCACCTACACGCACGCCTACGCCGAGTCCAACGGTTTCCTGACGCTGCTCAGCGACGGCGAGCGGCTGACCGGTGCTTACGCTCTGGGACCCGAGGCCGGCGAGTGGCTGCAGCAGGCGACGCTGGCCATACGCGCACGGGTCCCGCTTGACGTGCTCAACGACACGATCCAGCCCTTCCCGAGCTTCTCGAGCATCTACGGCGCGGCGCTGACGGCGCTCCTGATGAAGATCGCGGACATGCCGATGCCGGCCGGCCCGGCGGCCGCGCAGATGGCGAGCCGGCCGCAGTAGAGGGAACGCGAGGATTGCGCG
>DATJOU010000307.1:0-2297 GCA_035506775.1 Solirubrobacteraceae bacterium
CCTCGCCGACCACGGGTTCACGCCGACCGCGATCGCTGCCCGCCTGACGTACCTGAGTGCCCCCGACTCGCTCCAGGGCGCGATGGCAGCCGGCCTGCTCGGCGGCGGCTCCCGGTTCCTCGGGGTAACCGAGGACGCCGGACAGTTCCTCGCAGGGGTGCTCGCCGAAGCGGGCGAGATTCCCGCCGACGACGCGGGTTACGACGAGCTCGCGCTGGCCGCCGTGCGGCGGGCCCGGGCCGAGAAGAAGTTCGTCCCCGGCCTTGGCCATCCGGTGCACAAGGTCCTCGACCCGCGTACCCCCGCGCTCATCGAGATCGCCGAAGAAGAGGGCCTCCGCGGCCCGCACCTTCGGTTGTTCGAGGCGATCGGCCGCGTCCACCCGCAGGTCCTGGGCCGGACGTTGCCGCTCAACGGCGCGGGCACCTGCGGCGCCGCGCTCGCCGACCTCGGCCTGCCGCTTGGGCTGCTGCGCGGTTTCGCCCTGCTCGCCCGCGCCGCGGGCCTGCTCGGCCAGCTGGCCGAGGAGCAGCGCACTCCGATCGCCAACGACATCTACATGCACGTCGACCGCAACGCGGTCTATGTCCCCCCGAAATCCGAATAACCCCCGGGAGCCGCCATGGCAACTATCGCAGCGGTCATCGCCTCGACGCACCACCCGTTCTACTACCGCGCCAGCACCTCCGCCGGCGACGACCGGCCGCCGTTCGCGGACGAGTGGGTCGCCAAGATCACCGCGTTCCGCGAGACCCTGACCCGCGCTAACCCGGACGTCCTCGTGCTGGTGGGCAGCGACCATTTCCACCAGATCTGGCTGGACAACATGCCGCAGTTCCTCGTCGGCAAGGCGCCGTTCTACGACGCGAACTGGTACAACGAGGAACGCGAGTTCGGGCTGCCGCGGATGTTCTTCAAGGGCGACGAGAACCTGTCGTCGCACATCCTGCGCACCGGCCTGGACGCGGGCTTCGACCTGGCGTTCAGCAACGAGCTGCGGATCGACCACAGCGTCACCTGCCCGATGATCACGCTGCGGCCGGAAGCCGACCTGCCGATCGTGCCCATCTACACGAACATCTTCGCGCCGCCGCTGCCGCAGCCGAAACGGTACGTGCAGCTCGGCCAGGCGATCAGGGAGATCGTGGAGTCCTGGCCAAGCGACCTGCGGGTCGCGATCATCGGGACCGGTCACCTGTCGCTCGAGCTCGGCGGCCCCCGCCAGTTCGGCCCGCACGGCCCGGACCCGGAATTCGACGCCAAGGCCGTCGAGTGGATCGCCAACGGCGACATCGAGAAGGCGCTCGGCGAGGTGTCGCTCGACAGCCTGTGGGAGCCCGGCAACGCCACGCACGGCTTCCTGGACTTCATGCTGATGATGGGCACCGCAGGCGCCGGTGAGAAGGCCGACTACGTGGACACCCTCGACCTCTTCCACACGATGGAGGCCTATTTCACGTGGTACCCGAAGGGGGCGGGCAAGTGAGCAAGTACCTGCTGGACAAGTTCCTCTACACCGTCGACCGCGACCCCGAGCTGGTCGAGCGGTACCGCGAGGACCCCAGGGGCACCGTCGAGTGGTGGGAAGCCGAGCGGGCCAACCAGATCCTCAACGTGCACGGTGCCGAGAAGTCCACCTGGCTCAAGTTCGACGACACCGAACGGGAAGCGCTCGCCACCCACGACGTTCCGAAGCTGTTCGAGCTGGGCGCGCACCCGTTCCTGACGCTGACCCTGTGCATCGCCATGTTCGAGCGGGATTACCCGGAACCGCTCGGCTACCAGCTCTACTACGCTCAATGCCTATCCCACTTCAAGCTCCCCTACCCCGACATCACCACCTGACCCGATAAGCACTCCCGACGTCGACCCGGCTGCCCCGCGATGCGCGGGATCGTGGAAACCCGCTTGGCGGCCTCCCCGGACCACGAGGTCACTGAGGACTGTGGGGCTGGTGCGGCAACACAGCCGTCGGCGTAGGCGGCCGCCGCGCACATAGGGCGAGAAAGTTCCCTCAGAACTAGGGCAAATAGGACATAAAAGGGAACTTTCTCGCCCTAAGTGGGGAATCGGCAGGATCTGGTGGCGCCCAGGGGCCAAACAGGTGACGCCGGTGGCTGGCCGGCCATGGAATCCCGAGCCGCGCGATCAGCAGGCCCAAATCTGACCCAGGAAACCCGCGGAGATAGGGTGATCCGTGCCCACGGAGTAATCGGACGCCTACGGGCCGGGGAGGCGCGGCATGACGGTCGAGGGTGAGCGTGTCGCCTCCTTCGGGAGGCCCGAGGACGGGCTGC
>DATJOU010000308.1:0-2539 GCA_035506775.1 Solirubrobacteraceae bacterium
AGGCGACACTCGCGCTGACGCAACTGGGCCGTGTGCACGGACCGCTGCTCGGCGACGCGGCGCTGGCGGGGGCGGAGTGGATCAACCGCGAGTCGCCGCTGAACCAGGGCCTGATGGCCGCGCTCTACGCGGGGTTCATCGAGCGCCACGGCGAGCACGTCGCCCCCGAGCACCTGGAGGTGTGCAGCCGCTTCGTCGCCAGCCTCGACGGCTGGAGCCAGGAGCTGCGTCCGCCGCTCGGGCTGGTGCACGGCGACTACCGCCTCGACAACATGCTGTTCGGCGAGCCGGGCGCCCCGCGTCCCTTCGCGGCCGTCGACTGGCAGACGGTCGGGTGGGGCCAGGTGATGACCGACGCCTCCTACTTCCTCGGGGGCTCGCTCACGCTCGAGAACCGCAGGGCCCACGAGCAGGAGCTGCTGCGCGGGTACCACGATGCGCTCCACGAGCACGGGGTCCGAGGCTTCGGCTGGGAGGAGTGCTGGGAGGGATACCGTCGCCAGGCCTTCCTCGGCGTGCTGATGACGGTGGTCCCCGCGATGATCGTGCAGCGGACCGAGCGGGGGGACGAGATGTTCCTCACGACCCTCGCCCGCCATGCCCAGCAGGTGCTCGACCTGGACGCGATCGAGCTGCTCCCCGAGCCCGGCAGCGGGCGCCCGCCGGCGCTGCGCCCCGACCCCGTCGACGAGGCTCCCCACCCGGCCGGCTCCGAGGAGCTGTGGAACGAGAGCTGGTACTTCGACGCCATCTCCGCCGACGGGCAGATCGGGGCCTACACGCGCCTCGGCCTGTACCCGAACCTCGGCCTGTCGTGGATGACGACCTTCGTGTGCGGCCCGGACCGCAGGACGGTGGCCCTGATCGACTTCGCCGCGCCGCTGCCTGAGGGGGAGCAGCTCTCGCTGGCGACCGACGAGCTGAGGGCGCAGCACATCTGCATCGAGCCGCTGGAGAGCTTCGAGGTGCGGGTGCGGGGGAGCGCGGAGTCCTTCTCCGACGCCGCCGCGGTGCTGCGAGGCGAGCGCGGGGACCCGGTCGAGCTGGAGCTGGCGTTGCGCTGGGATACGGTCGGCGAGCCGTACGCGTACCGGGCCACGACGCGCTATGAGATCCCCTGCCGGGTGAGCGGCACGGTGCGCTGCGGCGAGGAGACGCTCGACTTCACCGGCGTGGGGCAGCGCGACCACTCCTGGGGGGTGCGGGACTGGTGGTCGGCAGAGTGGATGTGGTCGGCCGTGCACCTGCAGGACGGCACCCACCTGCACGGGGTCGAGTTCCGCCTCCCCGGGGCGCCCCCGGTGAGCGTCGGCTACAGCCAGCCTCCCGAGGGGGGAGTGCGGGAGCTCGACTCGGTGCGCGCAGAGGAGCAGGTCGCAGCCGACGGCCTGATCGAGCAGGGGAGGATCAGCTTCGGGGAGCTGGCGGTCGAGGTCGACCCGCTGGCGTGGGGACCGCTGCTGCTCACCTCACCGGACGGGCGGCTGTCGCAGTTCCCACGGGCGATGTGCAGCGTGCGCACCGGAGACGGGCGCTCCGGGGTCGCCTGGGTGGAGTGGAACCGCAACGCCTCGCTGTAGCGGTCCCTCCTAGATCCACCCCAGGGCCACCCCGAAGATCATCCCCAGCGCCAGGTCGAGGGCTGCCAGCGAACCCACGATCGCCAGCTGGCGGGAGCGGCTCCGGGCGTCGTAGACCAGGAACGTGACGACGTAGAAGGTGAGGTAGCCGAACACCACGATCACGGGGAAGCTGGCGGCGTTCCACCACCAGTAGTGCCAGTGGAACACGCCCAGCTGCCACAGCAGCAGCTCGACCCCGACCGACACCAGCGAGAGCGCGAGCGCGATCGCCCAGCGGTTGGGGATGCCCGCGATCCGCACCCGTGGGTCGGCTGGTAGCAGCTTCACGTACACGATCCCGTTGATCGCGAAGAACAGCGAGATCTCGACCGTGAGCCCGATCAGGATCACGAAGCTGCTCGCGCCGGTGACCGTCCACAGCGCCGCGTCGCCGTTGACATGCAGGACCAGCGCGTTGACTATCTCGTTCAGCCAGTCCATCAGCCAGAAGGTGAGGCCGGCGAGGATCGCGCTCCAGTCGCGGCGCTGCACCTCGACCGAGTAGACGTACACGACCAGCGCCAGCAGCGTGACGGTGGACCACTGGAAGTGGCCGGGGGCGCGCAGCAACGCTTCCGCCCGGCGCGTGAACGGCTCGACCGCCGGTGTCACTCGGGGGCTCCCGCGGGTGGGGCTGGCGGGGCCCGCCTACGCGGGCAGGCTCGCGGGGAACGCCTCCTCGACGCCGTCGAGCAGCACCCAGTTGCCGCGCAGGGCGGCCTCGGCGCAGGCGAGCATGCGCTCCGGCTCCCCGAGGGCCTGGGGACCCTGCCCCCAAACCTGCTCGATCAGCTCGCGTGCCTCACGGGCGTGCTCCACGTCGCGCTCGGCGTGGACGCGGAAGTACTCGGTGGCGGGCGAGTCCGGACGGTAGCCGTAGTGCTCGATCAGCCCCTCCAGCTTGGTCGTGGAGATCC
>DATJOU010000309.1:0-4079 GCA_035506775.1 Solirubrobacteraceae bacterium
ATAGCCCGCAAAGGCGGGGGAGGGCCGCCACACAAGGCGGGTCGCACGGTCGCCGGCGTATTCGCGCCGGCGACCCGTGAAGGCTCAGCCGCAGCCGGTGTTGTTACCGCAGCTCGAGCACGTGTAGCAGGAGCCGGTCCGCTGCATCATCCCGCCGCACTGGCTGCACGCAGGGCCGAGGTCGAGCCCCTGCAGCCTGGCGGGGACGACGGGAGGGGATTCCGTGAACGAGGCGGCAGCAGGTGCGGTCCCGCCGTTGCCGCCGTTCCCACCTTTGCGCTGGGGCTCGGCGTCGCCATGGGACTCGGGGTCCGCGACCGCGTCGGCCTCGGCGGTGGGCCCGGCGGTGTCGGCGGCCGACACCGCAAGCGCCGCGTCCTGGGCGGCTTTGCGGGCCCTCACGGCGGGGGTGAGGATGCCGAGCTCCTCCTGGGCGTCCACGTCGAGGAAGCGGGAGGCCAGCCAGCGCATGATGTAGTCGGGCATCGACTTGGCGAACGGGATCTCCGGGTTACCCGTGATCCCCTCCGGGTCGAAGCGCATGTAGCTGAACTTGCGCACCAGCGTCTCGAGCGGGACCCCGTACTGGAGGGCGATCGAGATCGCCGTGGCGAAGGAGTTCATCATCCCCCGCAGGGTCGATCCCTCCTTGCCGATGTCGGTCAGGAAGATCTCGCCGACCGAACCATCCTCGTACATGCCGGCGGTGATGTAGCCCTCGTGACCGGCGATCGAGAACTTGTGGGTGATCGACTGGCGCTCGCGGGGCATCCGCTTGCGCTGCGGGCGGACCTCGGCGAGGGCGGCGGCGACCGCCTGCTCGACGATCGCGTCCACGTCGGCCGGCGCCCCGCTCTCCTGCTGGGCGTCGGTGCGCAGCGCCTGGGCGGTCTTGGAGCCGTCGCGGTAGATCGCCAGGGCCTTGATGCCGAGCCTCCACGACTCGATGAAGGCTTCGGCGATGTCCTCCACGCTCGCCTGCTCGGGGAGGTTGACCGTCTTTGAGATCGCCCCCGAGATGAACGGCTGAACCGCCCCCATCATCTTGATGTGGCCCATGTGCGAGATGGCCCGCTCGCCGACGGCCACGTCGAACACCGCCAGGTGCTCCTCCGCCAGCCCGGGGGCCCCGACGACCGTCCCGTGCTCGGCCAGGTGGGCCTCGATCTGCTCGATCTGCTGCTCGGAGTAGCCGAGGTTCGCGAGCGCCAGCGGAACGGTGCGGTTGACAATCGTCATCTGCCCGCCGCCGACCAGCTCCTTGAACTTCACCAGTGAGAAGTCGGGCTCCACGCCGGTGGTGTCGCAGTCCATCAGGAAGGAGATCGTCCCCGTGGGCGCGAGCACGGTGGCCTGCGCGTTGCGGTAGCCGTGGCGCTCGCCCAACGCGACGGCCTCGTCCCACGAGCGACGTGCGGCGCGCAGCAGCTCCGAGTCCTCGCAGGTCTCATCGGCGATCGCGTAGGAGGCGTCACGGTGCATCCGCATCACGCGGTTGTGGGGCTCACGGTTCTCCGCGTAGCGATCGTATGGTCCCATCGCCCCGGCGACCTCGGCCGAGCGGCGGTAGGCGCGGCCGGTCATCAGAGCGGTGATCGCGGCGGCCGTTCCACGGCCGGAGTCGGAGTCGTAGGGGACCCCGTCGGCCATCAGGTAGGCCCCGAGGTTGGCGTAGCCGAGCCCGAGCTGGCGAAAGGCGCGGGCGTTCCGGCCGATCTCCTCGGTGGGGTAGCTCGAGGGACCGACGACGATCTCCTGCGCGAGGAGCATCACGTCCACGGCGTGCTCGAAGGACTCGACGTCGAGCGTCCCGTCGGAGCGGCGGAACTTCATCAGGTTCAGCGAGGCGAGGTTGCAGGCCGAGTCATCGACGTGCATGTACTCCGAACAATTAGCCACCACGACCCCGTCGACGATGTAGGAGTGGTGCAGCGGCTCGGTGAGGTTGTAGACCATCTCCTGCCCGTCGGGCTCGCGCGCGATCAGCCTTGTTGCGGCCTTTGTCATGTAGCGGGTGGTCCCATCGATCAAGCTCTCGAGGGCGGCCTGCTTGCGCGGGCACGAGAAGCCGATCTCCTCCGTGAAGCGGACCAGGTCGGTGCCCGTGATACGCAGGTCGTACCCGGGCCGGGAGGGATACGTCACGACCGTGCCGTCCTTGCGCGTGTATGAGAAGCCGGCGGAGTCGCCGCTGTCGCTGACCTCATAGATGCGCCCCCGGATCCCCCACGCTGAGAGCAGGCGTTGGACGTCCTTCAGCAATGCCTCGCTGCGGCTGCCGAGGCCGGCGTAGCGACTGGCCTTGCCACCCTCGACCCGCGAGAGGCACCCGTCGGCTCCGAACAGCCCCCGCAGGAAGGAACTCTGCACCTCCGGGGGCGCGAGGAAGATCGAGCGCGGGACGCGCTTGTCGTGGGCGCGGCTGGCGCGAACGCCAATTCCACGGAACAGCTCGCGGACGGCGCCGCTGCCGGCCCGCAGCTGGATGGTCCCGTTCGGCATCTCCTGGCGACTGATCCCGCCGATCAGCTCACGCAGCAGGCCCTCGTGGGCGTCGAGCAGGCCGTCATCGATGTCGTCGCGGCCGTAAACCCAGCCGGTCTGCACGTCGGTGAGCCAGCCGTCCCCGACGAGGTGTCCCGTGAGCTCGGCCAGACCCTCGCTCCAGCGGTCTGGCAGCTCCTTCACGTACGCCTCACCGCCACGGACGACCGAGCGCGCGAGCGTCTTCACCTTCACCGGCAGCGCCCAGCCCGCACGCTCGGCCGGGGTGGGGGTGTCGTTGAGCAGCACGCTGTCCTTCGGGGTCAGCTCCTCCGCGCGCACGTAGCCCCGGTTGGTGGTCCAGATCCGGTGGTTGGGGGTGCAGCGCAGCTCGCCGCCGTTGGCGAAGCGCAGGCGCACGATCGGCTTGACGCCGTTGCGCATCAGCGCGATCGGCTGGGTCGCCGCGACGCCCGTCCCGGGCTGATCGGCGGTCGCCCGGTGGGTGTAGACCTCGAACTGCTCGCCGTGCTCGCCTCGCTCCACCAGCTCGTCGATCGGCAGCAGGCCTAGCGTCGTGTGCACGCGCGCGTCGGCCGGGAAGCACGGGTTGGAGGCGTTGATGCGCCCGCTGTTGGGCGCGGTGTGCCAGCGGTTGATGGTGGTGTCGAACTGGACTCCCGGATCCGCGCACCGCCACGCCGCTTCGGCGATCTCCTGCATCAGCTTCCGCGCGGGAATCGGGTCGCCGAGCGGCTGCCCGGTGGTACGGGCGGTCAGGTGCCAGTCCTCGTCTTTCTCGACCGCGCGCATGAAGTCGTCGGTGAGCCGCACCGAGTTGTTGGCGTTCTGGTACTGGATCGACTTGAAGCCCTCGCCGTCGATCGACATGTCGAAGCCGGCGTCCCTCAGCGCCTGGGCCTTGTCCTCCTCCTTGGCCTTACACCAGATGAACTCACGGATGTCCGGGTGATCGACGTCGAGCACGACCATCTTCGCCGCCCGCCGAGTCTTGCCCCCGGACTTGATCGTCCCGGCCCACGAGTCGGCGCCGCGCATGAATGACACCGGTCCCGACGCGGTCCCGCCCTTCGCCAGCGGCTCTTCCGAGCCGCGGATGTTCGACAGGTTGATCCCCGACCCGGAGCCGCCGCGGAAGATCATCCCCTCCTTGGTGTTCCAGTCGAGGATCGACTCCATCGTGTCGTCCACGCTGAGGATGAAGCAGTTGTGGACGGCGACGTTGTTGGTCAGGAACTCGCCGGATTCGGTCTGGATGTCGTACACGTCCATCGTCCCGGCGGCCTCGATCGAGACGATTTCCTCCTCGCGCACGTCGCCGCAGCGCTTCGGGTTCCTGAGCGACAGCGAGCGCAGGAGCTTCTGCTGCTTCTCGCCCGAGACGAACCCGACGAGCTCGGCAAACCGGGCGCGCTCGGAGCCGATCGCGATCGAGAGCTCGAACATGTCGTGGCGGTTGGGTCGAGGCTCGTGCTTGCGCGCGCGTCGCGAGTAGATCCCGAGCGACCCGAGCAGCAACTGCACGTCCTCGGTCCAGCGCTCCCCGATCACAGCGAAGCCGACCCGCGCGTTTT
>DATJOU010000310.1:0-8313 GCA_035506775.1 Solirubrobacteraceae bacterium
CCCCGCTCGGCCCGGTGGCGGCGTAGGTTTCGCGTTTGCCGTCCTTCCAGTACACGTTCGAGCCGCTGTTGTAGGTGGGGAAGGTTTCCACCCCCACCGCCTGTGCCAGCGCCTTGATCCGGTCCTGGGTGGGGCCCACGAACTCGGCCCCCGCGTCGACGTAGCCACCACCGGCGATCGGCCGGTTCCAGGTGCGCCCGCCCACCCGTTCACGTGCCTCCAGGACCACCACCGAGTGCCCGGCGCGGGCGATCGTGCGGGCCGCCGACAGGCCGGACAGTCCCGCGCCGACGACGACCACGTCCGCCTTGCCGCGTGCCGCGGAGCTCGCCGACGCGCTCGCCGCATCCGGCTTCTCGGCACGGACCGCGGAGGGCAAGGCCGCTCCGGCCGCCGCGGCGGCGGTGGTCCCGATCAGGGTGCGCCGTGTGAAGCGGCCCTCGCGCCGCTCGTCCGTCCTTCCGCCTGCCCGGCGCTCTCCCGACCGCATCCCGCGCACGCAGTACCCGTTGCGCGCGCGGATCAATCCCGACCGTCAGCCGGCGCCCACCTGCGACAGGTCCCGCGTGCTGGCGATTTCGTGGAAGCGGACGTCGGGCGGAGCCACGATCGTTCCCATGACCGCCTGCATGAACTCGGCGATGTGGGGGGTGGCGAAGTGCTGCTGGAGCGCGTCCTCGTCCTTCCATTCCTCCACGAACACGAAGTTGTTGGGCTGCTCGGTGTCCTCGAATACGCGGTAGTCGACGCAGCCCTCCTCCTCACGGGAGGCCGTGGCGACCTTGTGTGCGACCTCGAGCATCTGGGCGCGTTTCTCCGCGTCGGTGCAGACCCTTCCGACTACGACGATCATCTGACCCCTCTCCTTCGACATGGCGGATGGGCGCTCGCTGGCGACCCCTCCCGGACCTGCCCGGGGATTATCGCGACTGCGCCCTGCCGTGGGCCGCCCGGCGCTTGCCGCGAAGGCTCGCCCCGGCTAGGTTCCCGAGCGCATGCCCATCAGCGAGGACCTCCGCGAGCGTCGCCTGGCCACGGTGCAGGTGCACATGGAATCCGAGAACCGTCACGAGTTCGACGTCACCCTCGGAACCTTCGAGCACCCCCGCTACGAGCTGATCCCCACCGGGGAAGTGTTCGACGGGGTCGACGAGGTGTCGGACTACTACGCCAAATCGCGCAGCGCCTTTCCCGACCAACGCAACGAGAACACCGTCCTGCACGTGGCCGACGACGGCTCCGTGATCGCCGAGTTCGACCTGCTCGGAACCCACGAAGGGGAGCTCAGGGGCGCGGCGCCGACCGGTCGTTCCTTCCGTTGCCGGATGTGCGCGATCTTCGAGTTCGACGGCGACACCGACCGCATCGTGTGCGAGCGCGTGTACTTCGACCAGGCGACGATCGCCGAACAGCTCTTCGGCGAGCAGCCTCCCGCTTCCTGAGCCGCGGTGCAGATCCGCCCCTTCGCCATCGAGCGCTTCTACGAGCGCTGGGAGTTCCGCGCGGAGCTGATGCTGTCGAGCAGCGACTGCGAGACGCGGACGGTGGGGGAGCTGCTCGAGCTCGAGCCCGAGGTCCGGGAGCGGCTGCTGTCGATGCGCCTCGGCTACACCGAAGTGCCCGGGTCGGAGGAGCTGCGGGCCGCGGTCGCCGGCGGCTACGAGCGGGCCGGGGCCGAGGACGTACTCACGCTCGCGGCGGCCGAGGAGGGGATCTTCCTCGTCTACCACGCCCTGGTGGAGCCCGGCGACCACGTCGTGGTGGAGGCGCCGTGTTACGGATCGGCGGTCGAGGTGGCCCGCAGCACGGGGGCGCGGGTGAGCCTCTGGCAGCGCCGTCACGAGGACGGGTGGGCGCACGACCTCGACGAGCTCGAGCGGGTGCTGGAGGAGGACACGAGGGCGATCTACATCAACAGCCCCCACAACCCCACCGGCACGCAGATGACGGCGGAGACGTTCGCGCGGGTCGTGGAGCTCGCCGGTGAGCGTTCAGCGGTGCTGTTCGGCGACGAGGTCTACCGCGGCCTGGAGCACGACCCCGCCGAGCGCCTCCCGGCCGTTTGCGACGCCTACGAGCGGGGGATCTCGCTGGGAACGGTGTCCAAGGCGCACGGCCTCCCCGGGCTGCGCATCGGTTGGCTCGCGTGCCGCCGACCGGATCTGCTGGACCGCGTCAGGGAGCTGAAGCTCTACACCACGATCTGCTCGAGCGCTCCGAGCGAACTGCTGGTGGCGCTCGCGCTCCGCCACGCCGACGGCCTGATCGAACGCAACCGGGAGCTGGTCCTGCGCAACCTGCCGCTGCTCGACGACTTCCTTGCCCGCCGTTCGGAGATGTTCGAGTGGGTCCGGCCCACCGCCGGGCCGATCGGGTTCGCGCGGATGCCCAACGAGCCCGACGTGGAGGGGTGGTGCGAGCGGACGGCCGAGCGCTCCGGCGTGCTGGTGCTGCCCGGCTCGGTCTACGAACAGCCCCACCACGTCCGCTTCGGCTTCGGCCGCGCCAACCTCCCGCTGGCGCTGGAGCGCCTGGACGGTTACCTCGACTGACCCGTGGGCGCCGTCAGAGGACCTTCGACAGGAACGCGCGGGTGCGCTCCTGGCGGGGCCGGTCGAGCAGCTCCTCGGGTGGTCCGCTCTCGACCACCACGCCCGCGTCCATGAACACCACGCTCTCCGCCACCCCCCTGGCGAAGCCGAGCTCGTGGGTGACGACGATCATCGTCATCCCGTCGCGGGCGAGCTGCTGCATGACCGCCAGCACCTCCCCGACCAGCTCGGGGTCGAGCGCCGAGGTGGGCTCGTCGAACAGCATCAGCTTTGGCTCCATCGCCAGCGCCCGGGCGATCGCCACCCGTTGCTGCTGGCCCCCTGAGAGCTGGGAGGGGTAGCTGTCGATCTTGTCCGCCAGGCCCACCCGGTCCAGCAGCTCGGTCGCCTGCCGGACCGCCCGCTCGCGGGCGACCTTCTTCACTTTGACCGGGGCACAGGTGATGTTGTCGAGCGCCGTCATGTGGGGGAACAGGTTGAAGTGCTGGAAGACCATTCCGATCTCGGCCCGCTTGCGTGCGATCTCGGAGTCGCGCAGCTGGTGGAGCGTGTCGCCCTTCTCGCGGTAGCCGACGAGCTCTCCGTCCACCGACAGGCGTCCGGCGTTGATCGGCTCGAGGTGGTTGATGCAGCGCAGGAAGGTGGACTTGCCCGACCCCGACGGCCCCAGCAGGCACATCACCTCGCCGGGCATGACCTCGAGCGAGATCCCCTTCAGCACCTCGTTGCGGGCGAAGCGCTTGTGGACGCCTTCGGCGTTCACCATCGGCTCGGTCATCAGTAACCGTGGCGGAAGGACAGGACCCCCACCCTGACCCGCTGCCAGATCGTGGGGAGCTCACCGTCCCTCCCCCGCCCGTAGTAGCGCTCGAGGTATCCCTGGCCGATGTAGAGCACGCTCGTGCAGGCCAGGTACCAGATGCTGACCGTGATCAGCAGCGGGATCACCTTGTAGTTGACCGCATAGATAAGTTCCGCCGAGTACAGCAGCTCGGTGACGGTGATCACGCTCGCCAGCGAGGAGGTCTTCAGCATCGAGATCGTCTCGTTGCCGGTCGGCGGGATGATGACCCGCATCGCCTGGGGGAGGACGATCGTGCGCAGCGTCTGGATCCGCGACATGCCGAGTGACAGGGCGGCGTCGGACTGCCCGCGGTCCACGGAGATCATCCCCGCCCGCACGATCTCGGCCATATAGGCCCCCTCGTTCAGCCCGAGCGCCAGGATCGCGGCCCGGAAGGGGGTGATCAGGGTGTTGGCGTCGGCGTGGATGAACGACGGGCCGAACGGGATCCCGAGGTCGATCTTCGGGTACAGCGCGGCGACGTTGTACCAGAAGATCAGCTGCACGAGCACCGGTGTGCCGCGGAAGAACCAGATGTACAGCCAACTCGACCCCGACACCAGCGGGTTCGCCGACAGCCGCATCACGGCCAGCAGCACCCCGAGCGCGATCCCGATCGCCATCGCGATCACCGTCAGCTCGAGCGTCACCCGCAGGCCTTCGAGGATGCGTTCGTCGAACAGGTATTCCCCGACCACGCTCCACTCGAAGTGGGAGTCGCTCACCACCGAGCGCACGATCGCGACGGCGATCACGAGGATGATCACCGCCGCCACCCAGCGGCCGGGGTGGCGGACGGGGACGGCCCTTATGTCGTCGGGTCGTCTGCCGGCGTCGGTGGCCTCGGACGAGTCCACCGCGCCCAGGTCAGCTCTTCGCCTGGTTGATCCCCGGGTTGGTGATCGCGCCGGCCTGCACGCCCCATTTGGTGAGGATCTTCGTGTAGTCGCCGTCGGCCATCAGCACCTTCAGGGCTTCAAGCGTCGGTTCGGTCATCCCCGTCCCCTTCGGGAACGCCAGCCCGTAGGGCGCCGAGGCGAGGGTCGGGCCGACGACCTTCAGCGTTCCGCCCGACTGTTTGACCGCGTAGTCGACCACGGGGGAGTCCGCCATCCCGAGTTCCGCGCGGCCGCTGGCCACCGCCAGGTTGGTGCCGTTCTGGGTCGGGAACACCAGCAGGGTGGGTGCCGGTTTGCCTTCTTTGACGCACTTGGCCGACTGGGCCTTCACTTCTTCTTCCTCGGTGGTGCCCTTCTCGACCGCCACCGATTTGCCGCACAGGTCCGACAGCGAGTTGATGGTGGGGTTGGAGGAGCTCTTGGCGTAGAACGATTCGCCGGCGGTGAAGTAGGTGACGAAGTCGACCGTCTTCTCTCGTTCCTTGGTGTCGGTGAAGGACGACGCTCCCAGGTCGTACCGGCCGGCCGCCAGCCCCGGGATGATGGTGTCGAAGGTGGCGTTGATGAAGTGGGCCTTGAGGCCCATCACGGCGGCCAGCGCGTTCACCAGGTCGGGGTCCATGCCGACCACGGTGTGGCCGTCGGAGGCGATGAACTCGTTGGGAGCGTAGGTGGCGTCGGAGGCGACGACCAGCGTGCCCTTCGATTTGATCGCCGCGGGCACCTTCGCGGCGATGGCCGCGTCGGTGGCGGGGGTCGTGAGCGTCGACGCCGAGGTCGAGGTCGAGCTCGTCGTGGTGGTCGAGCTTTTGCTGCTGCCACAGGCCGCCAGCGCCACCACGGCGAGAACCACCGCGCCGAACGAGGAGAAGAGCTTGGGCATGTTGGTGGACCCCCTGGTCTGGAAGTTGGGCACTGGTGGCGAGGCGCGGCGATTATACGGTCGCGTACGGCCGGGGGACCCGGCGCCGGACCCCGGGGCGCACGAACCGGGGCTGGCCCGATCGGCCCACGAAGGGGACGCTGGTTGCGGAACTCTGCCCGCGAGGCGTTCGGAGGGTGTCGGCTCGCCGCCGGCGGGTAGTCTCGTTGGGCCGGGACGCCGGCAGGCGCCACGGTGTCGTCCTATCAAGACCGTCGCGATGGAGGAGCCCCATGAGCACCAACGTAGAGGCCACTTGGAAACCGCACGAGAAGCATGGTGACCTGACGACGAGGAGTGACCTGCCCGACTCCGTGTTCGCGTTTCCGGAGCAGCGCAAGGAGCCCTTGACCGACGCCGAGCACGTCCGCAACGCGGTGGCACGGTTCGATCAGGTCACCGACGTCTCCGACGCCGAACGCGCGCTCGCGTTCGAGAACATCGAGAAGGCCGCCCGCCACTACGACGTCGAGCTGTCGGAGACAGACTGGCACCAGCTGGCTCCGCGGTGAGCGCCGTGGCCCTCGCCGCGGTTGAGCGGTGGGGTCGTTGGGTCGTGCGGCCGGGCATTCATCCCGGCCCGGCCAGCGACCGGGCCTCGGCGGGACCCACGACCAGGTCGTGGAGATCGCCGCCCACCTCCAGGCGGGAGGAGTGTTCGAGCCCGCCGGCCCTCACCGCCTCGAAGCCGGCCGTGATGATCAGCTGCTCGACCCGCTCCCCGGCACGGTCCTTGTCGGTCACGTAGAAGAGCACGGCGGGTTCCGGTGAGCGCCCGCTGGAGGCTTCCAGCACGTCGGCCGACATGGTCCCGAACGCCATCGCCAGGGGCGCCCCGGCCGGCAACCAGCCCCGCACCACCTCTCCGGAGGACTGCCCGGCCGGGAGCACGCGTGAGACGTTGCCCTGGGCGTCCGTGGTGAGCGGGTTGCTCGGAACGACCACGAGCTTCCCTGCCAGCGCGCCGGCGAGTTCGCCGATGACGCTCTCCAGCACCGTGAACCGCAGCGCGAGGACGACGGCATCGGCGCCGCGCACGGCGTCGTCGTCGCCGTCGGCGGCCGCCGCGTTGGGGCCGAGCTCCCCCGCCAGCGTGCGAGCCGAATCGCCGGCGCCGCCCGCGAGCCGCACGCTCTCGCCGCCCGCGGTCAGCAGGCGGGCGATGACCGACCCGAGCGTCCCGGTGCCGATCAGGGCGGTGGTCACCCGGAGCCCTCGGCGGATGTGTTCGAGATCCAGCCGGGGGGTGCCCAGTCCCCCTGCGGATCGGTGGTCTGGCCGACCTCGATCAGATGGCCGTCGGGGTCGCGGATGTAGCAGCGGATCTCGTACTGGTGGTGCTTGGGGGGCGTGATGAACTCGGCTCCGCGGGCGCTCCACTCGGCATACACGGCGGCGATGTCCCGGACGCGGATGTTGAGGAAGCTGCTGACCTGGTTGGGATCGCCCGGCGTCTGGAGCGTGACCGCCGGCTTGTCGTCGGTCGGACCGCCGCCGACGTTGATGATGATCCAGCTGTTGGACAGCTGGACATAGGTCGGTTCCCCCTCGCGGGCCAGCTTCCCGCCCAGTACCTCGGTGTAGAAGCGCCGGGAGCGCTCGACGTCGGCCGAGACGATGAAGTGGGTCAGGACCAGCCCGTCGTCGAAGTTGCTCATGCTGACCTCCTTTCGGGATTGGACGTCCGACGATGGTGACCTATGCGGGGCCGGCCTGCTGGTCGGGGGCGTTGATCGCCAATTGGGCCGCGAAGGCCCGTTCGTATGCCGGACGCTCCTCGCCCCGGGAAACGTAGGCGGCCAGGTTCGGGAACTCGTCGAGCAGGCCCGAAGCTCTCAGCCTGAGCAGCACGGAGACCATCATCAGGTCACCCGCGCTGAACGCCCCGTCGAGCCAGTCGGCGTCGCCGAGGCGGACGGAGAGCCGGGTCAGCCGATCGCGAATCCGGTCCTTGACCAGCGGAAGGCGCTGTTCGGCCCAGGGCTCGTGTGCCTCCACGAACCTGGTGGTCACGAGTTCGAGGATCGGCGGCTCGACCGTGTTCAGCGCGGCGAACATCCAGGTGATCGCGCGCGCCCGCGCGTCGGGGTCGTGCGGGAGCAGGCCCTCGTGACGCTCGCCGATGCGGAGGATGATGGCGCCCGTCTCGAACAGCACGAGGTCGTCCTCCTCGTAGGTCGGGATCATGCCGAAGGGATGGACTTGCAGATGTGGGGGCTCCTCCCTCGCCGTGAGCGAGACGAGCCGAACCTCATAGGGTTGGCCCACCTCCTCCAGCGCCCAGCGGACGCGGGTGTCGCGCGCCAGGCCCGCGCCGCCGTCGGGTGAGCGCTCAAAGGCGGTGATGACGACGGTCATCCTTCTCCTGGTCTCCAGTCGCGTCCGGGGTCATCGAGCCGGCGAGGCCGCCGGGATTCTGACGGTGACGCGGAGCCCGCCGGCGGCTCGGGGGGTGAGGGTCAGGGTGCCGTCGTGGGCCTGGGTGATGCTGTCGACGATCGCCAGCCCGAGGCCGACGCCGCCGTGGTCGGAGCGGATGCGGTCGTCGCCGCGGAGGAACGGCTCGGCAAGTATCGAGACCGTCTCGGGCGCAAGCTTCTCGCCGGTGCTCTCGACCGTGAGCTCGGCGACACCGGGGCGGGCGGCGGTCGAGACCCAGACGGTGCCGTGGTCGGGCAGGTTGTGGACGATCGCGTTGTGAACGAGGTTCGTGCTCAGCTGCAGCAGGAGTGTGCGCGAGCCGAAGGTGGGGGTGACCTCGACGGAGGTCTCGATCGCGACGTGACGCTCTTCTGCCAGCGGGAGGAGCGTTTCGGTGGCGTCCTCCGCCACCAGGGACAGGTCGACGTCCTCGCGGGTGAAGCTGCGCCGGTCGGCGCGGCTGAGCAGCAGGAGTGCCTCGGTGAGGTCGATCGCGCGGGTGTTGACTGCGCGAAGGCGGTCGACGAGCTCGCCGTTGGCGTGGTTCGGATCGTTGCCTGCGACGTCGAGGAGCGTCTGGGTGATGGCCAGCGGGGTGCGCAGTTCGTGGGAGGCGTTGGCGGCGAACCGCTGCTGTTCGGCCACGTGCGCCTCGAGCCGGGCGAGCATGGCATC
>DATJOU010000311.1:0-6588 GCA_035506775.1 Solirubrobacteraceae bacterium
GCCATCGGGCGGTCGGATCCGAACAGCAGCTGCGAGGCGCCCACCTGCGATTCGAGCGCCACCCACAGCTCGGGGCCGTAGGAGGAGCACTCGTAGAAGGTGTTGGGGTCGGCCAGCTGCACGACCGGGCCCCCGCGGGCGTACAGGCGCTCGGAGTGCAGGGGCGCGAGCCCGGCGAACATCGCGAACACGACCCGCAGGTCGGGGTGGGCCTGTCGTCCGCCGGTGGCGAAGGCGAGCCAGGCGGCCTGCATCTGCGCGACGTAGACCGTCAGCGCGGGCCACCACAGCGGGTCCCCGAGCGTCACCGGGGGCGAGCCCGCGCGCGGCGCTCGCCCGGGCCCGGGGTGCACGAACAGGGGGGCGCCGCGCTCGGCCAGGCGCTCGAGCACGCCGTGCAGCCCGGCGAGCCGCTCGAGGCTCGCGATCGCCCCGGCCGGCAGCGAGACGCCCACGCAGCCGAGGTCGAGCACGCGGTCGACGTCGGCACCCTGCGCTCGCTCCAGGGGGATCGCGCCCCATACCCCGAAGCGGTCTCCGAGTGCCAGTGCCCCGGCGTGGTAGGCGTCGATCAGAGCGGCGGCCTGCTCCCGGGGAAGGGCCTCGATCCCGAGGGGGCTCGAGATGCAGACCAACGCCCGCGCTATCCCGTCCCGGTCCAGGAGCCTCGTGCGCGGCTCGGGGGAGCCCGCCGAGGTATCGAGCACATAGGGCCGCTCGCCGGCCGCGTACAGGACCGTGAGGTCGTGCTCGAAGCGGACGAAGGGGAGCTCCTCGCGCGCGCTCAGGGCCTCGACGAGGGGATCGGTCCACACGTGCTGGTGCACGTCGATGGCACTCATATCCACTTGCAGCACGAGCGAGACCGTCCTTTCTCTGTAAATCCGACTGACTTTATGAAGTTTAGCCGATCGGACGCCGCCATTCAAGCCGCGCGCGGGAGCCCGCCTGGGAGCCCGCCTACTGCGTCGCGGCCTCTTGCAGGTCCACCGCCGGCAGCCCGTCGATGCTGGCCGAGTTCTTCTCCTGCTGGTACGCCACCAGCGCCTCGGGTCCGCCCACCCGGACCTTCTTCTCGGCCCAGGCATCCATGTGGGGGCGCCTGCCCTCGTAGCTCATCAGCGGCACCCCGTACCCGCACGAGTCGGCGATCCGGGTCACGTGGACGAGCACGATCGCGCGCCTGGACTCGGGGACGCTCGGCTGCTGGAAGCCGGCGTCCGACATCAGCCGCTCGAAGCGCTCGTCACCGGGTACCACCACCTCTCCGTGACCGTGCAGGCGCAGGATCCGGGGCGGACCGTCGAAGGCGCACAGCATGATCACGATGCGGCCGTTCTCACGCAGGTGGGCGATCGTCTCGGCGCCGCTGCCGACGAGGTCCAGATAGGCCACCGTCTGCGGGTCGAGCACCCGCAGGGTCTCGATCGGGCCCTTGGGTGAGACGTTGATGTGCCCGTCGGCGCCGAGCGGGGCGCTGCCGACGAAGAACAGCGCCTGGGCCGCGATCCAGTCCGCCAGGCGCTCGTCGATCTCGGCGAAGGTGCTCGCCATCAGCCAAGGATCGCACGCCTGGCGGAGACGTTCAGGCGTACGTAGTCGAGCGGCAGGCGGACCTCGGCGGCCACCGCGTCGGCGAACGGCTCGCGCCGCTCGACCGGCAGCCGCTCGAGGTGGGCCGCCAGGATCGAGGTGCGGATGAAGGCCGGCGGGTCCTGCGGCACCGTGGGGCGGGGTTCCATCCAGCAGCGCACCTGCTCGAATCCCGACCGCTCGAGCCTCGCGGCCGTTTCCTCGGCGGAGGCGAAGTTCCAGGGCGAGAACCCGGTCAGCTCCGGCGCGAGCACGGGGACGACGCCGTCGATCGTCTCGCGCACGCGGGCGATGTTCCCCTCTCCCCCGCACTGCGCCTCCAGGCGGCCGCCGCCCCGCAGGGCCCCCGCCAGGACGGGCCACAGGCGCTCGTGGTCGCGCACCCAGTGCAGGGTGGCGGTCGAGACGATCGCGTCGACCGCGGCCTCGAGTCGCAGCTCGAGCACGTCGCTGCAGAACACCTCGGCGCTTTCTCCGAGCCGCTCCCGCGCCAGCTCGACCATCTCCTGTGAGGCGTCGAGTGCCAGCACCCGCCCGTCGGGGACCAGCTCCACGAGCAGCTCGGTGACGCGCCCGGTGCCGCAGCCGACGTCGAGCACGGTGGCATCCGCGGGCAGGCCCTCCAGGCGCCCCAGCACCGCCGCCGCCCATTCCAGCTGGGGGTCGCTGACGCGGTCGTAGGTGCCGGCGTCCCACGGGGTTCCGGCCGAACGGCTCCCGCTCGCGCCGGCGGGCCGGGGCCCGGTCCCGGCGCCGTCGAGATCCTCGAGCTCGCCGCCGCTCACCGTCCCATCGTAGGCCGAGGCCGCCGGCGAGATACGGTGTGCGCGCCGTGAGTGCGCTGCGCCGAGGGGAGCACGGATACGAGGAGGCCCGTCGCGGCAGCCTCTGGAACGCGTGGGCGCCCGAGCGCTACCCGGAGCTGATCGTGCGCCCGCGCGAGCCCGCCGAGGTGGCGGAGGCGGTGCGGCTCGCCCGCCGCGAGGGCCTGCAGGTGACGGTCTGCTCCGGTGGGCACAGCTGGGCCGCCAACCACCTCCGGGAGGGGGTGCTGCTGATCGACCTCGGTGGCCTGGACTCCATGCGGCTGGACCCCGATGCCGGGACGGCCGTGGTGGGACCCGGCTGCCGCGGTACCGACCTGCTCGCCCGGCTCGCCCCCCACGGGCTGTTCTTCCCCGTCGGCCACTGCGTCGGCGTGGCCGTCGGCGGCTATCTGCTGCAGGGCGGATACGGCTGGAACGGCCGTGTCCTGGGACCGGCGTGCATGAGCGTGGAGGCGATCGACGTGGTCACCGCCGAGGGCGATGAGCTGCGGGCCGACGAGCACACCCACAGCCAGCTGCTGTGGGCCGCCCGCGGGTCGGGGCCCGGCTTCTTCGCCGCCGTGACCGGCTTTCACCTGCGCCTGCACGCCCGGCCCGGGGTGGTCGCCAACGCGGTGCACACGTTCCCGATCGCGGTGCTCGAGGACCTCTTCCGCTGGGTCGCCCGGATCGGCCCTCAGGTGCCCCGCAGCATCGAGCTGATGCTGCTCGTCCACCGCGACGAGGACGGCGAGCTCGAGATCGCCATGACCGCGCCGGTGCTGGCGGCCGACGAGGAGCGGGCGCGTGCCGACCTGTCCTTCCTCGACGACTGCCCGCTGCTCGCGGACGCCAAGCTGTCGGTTCCGTACGTGCCGGTGAGCTTCGACGACCTGTTCGCCGGCAGCGCGGCCATCTATCCTGACGGCCACCGGTGGGCGGTGGACAACATGTGGACCCACGCCCCCGTCGAGGAGCTGCTGCCGGGACTGCGCCGGATCGCCGACACGCTCCCGCAGGCCCCGTCGCACATGCTGTGGATGAACTGGGGCGCCAGCCCGCCCCGCCCCGAGATGGCCTACAGCGTCGAGGACGAGACCTACATCGCCCTCTACGGTGCGGGCGCGGACCCGCAGGCGGACGCCGCGGTGGCGGCGTGGGCGACCGAGCGGATGCGCGAGATGGAGCCCCTGGCGAGCGGCATCCAGCTGGCCGACGAGAACCTCGGCCGGCGCCCGGCCCGCTTCGTCGGCGAGGAGCAGCTGCGGCGCCTGGATGCGGTCCGCGCCGAGTACGACCCCGACCGGCTGTTCTGCCCCTGGATGGGCAGGCCGCCCCGGGAGCAGCAGTGAACGGGTCCGATCTGACCCCCTACCTGGAGCGTCCCCTGACCGCGCCGGACGAGGACTCCGCCGCCGGGGCCGCGGCGGGACCTCGCGACCCCGCCGCCGCGCTCCCGCTCGCGGAGGCCGACCGCCTGCTCGACCCCGCGCCGATGGCGGTGGAGACGGGGTGGTGGGTACTCGACGACGGGACGGCCCAGGTGGCGGCACGTACGCCGATGCCCGGCGTCAGCCCGGAGATGGTCGACTGGTGGTTCGACTGGCATCCCCGGGAGGCGATCCGTTACCGAATCTGGCACCCCGTGGCGCACTTCGACAACTCGCTCGAGGAGCCCGACCACCCCGGCGCCAAGCCGCACTGGGGGGCCGTGCACCACCCCGTGGAGGACGTCGGCGTGGGGGTCGTGCACGCCCGCATCTGCTTCCAGGACCCTTCCTCGCTGGGGATGAGCGACGGGTCGCTGGGGGCCGAGCACGTCGGGACGGTGCTGGCCGCCGAAGTGGGCGACGACCGGCGCCACATGCGTCACTCGCTGATGTTCCACGTGTTCCTGCGCGAGGACCACGGGCTGGTGCTGCGCAGCCGCTTCTGGCTGGGGGCCGCGATCCGTCCGTACGGGCCCGCGGGACCCATGCTGGGAGGCCTCCTGAACCGCCCCGCCGTGCGTCGCCGGGCGCTCCCGGCCGCCGCCCCCAAAGCCCTCGCGCGGCACTGTGTGGAGGAGTACGCGAACCTCGCGGCGCTGCTCCCGGAGCTGTACGGGCGCTTCTCCGCCGACCCCTCTTAGAGCGGCCGGAAACGCCGTCCGGAGGCGAACCGGTACTTGCATCCGGGCCTGCGGTCGGTGGTATTCTCGGCTGACTGTTCAAGGCCTGGAGCGGGGTGCCGTCGACCTGGCAGCTCGCACAGAGGGGAACCTCAAGGAGGAGACGTGGGAAGCGGTCGCAGCCGCCCCGACGCCAGAGATAGCCACGGGGGCCGGGCGCCGGCTGACCCCGCTCCGCGAGCCCGTCGCCTGCGGGGCCGCTCGCTGCTGCTCGCGCTGCTCGGCGCCCTGGCCCTCAGCGGCCTCGTGGCCCAGCCCGCGCTCGCGACCCGGAAGGTCAACATCGTCTTCGGCTGCAGCAAGATCGTGTTCGAATACGCGGGCTTCCCGGAAGCCGAAAAAGCGAACGTGGTGACCGAGAAACTGCGGGCCGACGGGACCAACGAGTTCACCGAAAAATTCGAATTCAGCGGCGGCGAAGGCAAGAGCGAAGTCCCGATCCCCGCACCGCTGGCCGCCGGCCTGCACAAGCTCACCGCGGAAGCCCACTGGAACACCAACGGCGTCATCGGCGAGAGCGGCAAGCACCGCGAACACGTCAAATGCGGGGCCGAAGCCAAACCCGAATTCACGGTCGGCAAGACCCAGCAGATCGCCGGCTCCAGCGGCCCCTTCACGGCCGAAAAACTGAACGCCAAGCTCGGGCAGACGGTCGACTACCAGATCACCATCTCCAACAGCGGCAACGTGTCGCTGACGCTGGGCACCTTCATGGACCCCGGGTGCGACCCGGGGACGATCGCGGGACCGCCCGCCGGCACCCCGGTGGCACCGGGCGCCAAAGTCCTCTACACGTGCAACCACCTGCTCAGCGGAGGGGGCCTGTACACGAACGTGGCCTCCGCCGAAGCCACCTATGAAGGCGGCAAGACCGAAGTCCACGAATCGAACAAGGTGCTCACGAGCGTCGTCCTGGAAGCGCGCCTGTCCTTGTCCAAGACGCAGGAAGTCAAAGGCAGCGGTGCCGGGTTCACAGCCTCGACGCTGACGGCTTCCGTGGGTCAGACGGTGCTCTACCAGATCGCCGCCAAGAACACCGGCAACGTGTCGCTCGACGTCACGGAATTCACCGACATCTACTGCGAAGGCATCTCGCCGGGGATCGGCGAGACGCTGGCTCCGGGGCAGACCGTCGTGTTCACCTGCAGCGAGAGGCTGACCTCGATCCCCGAAGGCAACTTCTACACCAACGTGGCCTTCGTCAAGGGCTCCGGGGCCGAAGGGGCGAGCGCCGAAAGCGCCAGCAACGCCGTGGAGGTCAAGGTCGTCGAACCCGGGACCCAGACGACCACCACCAACCCGCCCGGCAACTCCCCCGGCGCCGGCAACGGCAGCGGGACCGCCGGCACCCCCGGGAGCAGCGGCTCGGGCACCACCACGGGCACCGGCAGCAAAGGCTCCAGCGGCACGCTCGGCACCAAAAAGAGCGCCAAGAAGAAAGTCCACAAGGTCACCGTGGCGCACAAGACGCCGCGCTTCACCGGCTGACCGGCGGAGGCCGGCGGCTAAGCTGACCGGCGGGGGCGAGCCTGCCCTCACGGCGCCGTCCGCGCCGCTTCCCACGGCCCAGAAAGGCGGCCCATCCGAATGGCTGTCAGCAGCACGGTCCAGATCGACAACGAGCGCGTGGCGGAGCTCACGCAGCGGGAGCTCGCCCAGCTCAACGCCCGCACCCAGGGCTCGGCCGCGATGTACGAGCGGGCGCGCCGCTCGCTCAGCGGGGGCGTCGCCTCCTCCTACCAGCTGCGGGACCCGTGGCCGATCTATCTCGTCTCCGGAGAGGGGCCGTCGGTGACCGACGTGGACGGCAACCGCTACTGGGACTTCCACAACGGCTTCGGCTCGATGGTCCAGGGTCACGCCAACCCCGAGATCGTGCAGGCGCTGCGGGAGCGGGCCCCGCTCGGAACCCACTTCGCGGCCGTGACCGAGGACACCGTCGCCGTGGCCGAGGACCTGGCGGCCCGCTGGGGGCTCGAACGGTGGCGGTTCGTGAACTCCGGCTCGGAGGCGACGATG
>DATJOU010000312.1:0-7019 GCA_035506775.1 Solirubrobacteraceae bacterium
GCACCGGAGGGACCGGGGCGGCCGGCGTGGGGGAGGTCTCCCAGGCGGCCGAAGCGATGGGGGTGAGGCGGGGGATGGCGCTCGGGGAGGCGCTGGCCCGCTGCCCGGAGCTGGTGCTGCTCCCCCCCGACCCGGTGCGGGTGGCCGAGCGCTGGGAGGAGGTCCTGGAGGCACTCGAGGCGATCGGGGCGGCCGTCGAGCCGGCACGGCCGGGGCTCGCCTACTTCGAGGCCGACGGGCTGAGGGCCCTCCACGGCACGCTCGCCGCCACGCTCGCGAGGGCGCAGGACGCGGTCGCCCATCCGGTGCGGATCGGCGCGGCCCCGACGCGCTTCTGCGCCCTCGCGTGCGCGCTGGCGGCCCGCTCGCGACGGCCGCTGGTGCTGGAGGGGGAGCACGCCCGGCGCTGGCTGGCCACGCAGCCGGTGCAGCTGCTCGGCTACCGGGAGCAGACCGCCGCGCTGCCGGAGCCGCTGGGCCGGCTGGGGGTGCGGACGCTCGGGGAGCTGACCCGCCTCGGGCGGGCCGCGCTGAGCGACCGCTTCGGCCCGGCCGGGGCCCTCGCCCACCGGCTGGCCGGCGGCCGTGACCACCCGCTGACCCCCCGGCGCCCCCAGGAGCGCCTGGAGGAGTCGCTGGAGGTGGGGGACGCCAGCAGCGGCCTGGCGCTGGGGCGGGTGCTGGAGGTGCTCGTCCGCCGGCTGCTGGGACGTCCCCAGCGAGTGGGCCGCTCGCTGCGCACGGTCGTGCTCTCGGCCCAGCTGACGGCCGGGGGAGGCTGGCGCGAGCGGGTCGTGTTCCGCCAGCCGCTGGTGGACCCGGAGCGGATCAGGCTGGCGCTGTCGGTACGGCTGCTCGCGCTCCCGGGTCCCGCCTGCAGGCTGGGTCTGAGCGTGGAGTGCTTCGGGGCCCCGATCGCCGAGCAGGGGGTGCTCCGCGACGGCGAGGACCGCGCGTCGGCGGCCCGCCGGGCCGCCCGGGCCGTGCTGCTGCGGGAGGCGCTGGCGCAGGTCCGCTCGCTGGCGGGGGCGGGAGCGGCTCTGCGGGTCGTCTGCGTGGACCCCACCTCGCGCGTCCCCGAGCGGCGGGTCGTGCTGACCCCGATCCCGGAGTGAGTGCCCGTCCCCTGAACCGCCCCCGGCCCGCCCGTGTGCGCTGCTCCGGGCCGGCGCCGGTGGAGGTGGACGGGGAACGGGTGCAGTCGCTGCGCGAGTCCTGGCTGGTGGAGGACCGCTGGTGGTCGGCCGAGCCGCTGCGCCGCCGTTACTGGGAGCTGGTGGGGGAGGGCGGGCGCAACGTCGTCGTCTTCCACGACCTCTGCTCCGGCGGCTGGTTCCGCCAGAGCGCCTGACACCACCTCGAGCGATGGCGGTTCCGACCCCTCCGTACGCAGAGCTCCACTGCCATTCGGCCTACTCCTTCCTGGACGGGGCCTCCTTGCCCGACGAGCTCGCCCACCGCGCCGGGGAGCTCGGCTACACCGCTCTGGCGCTGACCGACCACAACTCCGTGTGCGGCTCGATGGAGCTGGCCCAGAGCGCTCCCGAGCACGGGGTGAGGGCGATCCAGGGGGCCGAGGTGGACGTCCTCTGCGGCGAGGGGCCCTCCCGCCACCTGACGCTGCTCGTGCGTGACGGGCGCGGCTGGAGCAACCTCTGCCGGATCCTCACGCTCGCCCACGCCCACACCCGTGAGGGCAGCTCTCGCCGCGACCTCGGCCAGGCCCACGTGGACGTCCAGGCGCTGCTCGACCACGCCGAGGGCCTGGTGTGCCTGAGCGGCTGTGCCTCGCGCTCGGCGCTGCTGTTCCCCGGCGCCGCGGTGGCGGGAGGGGCGGGAGGGGCGGGAACGCGGGCGGCGGGCCTCCACGACGAGGGACTGGCCCGCAGGCTGCTCGACGGCTTCGGCCCCGAGGGCTTCTACGTCGAGCTCCAGCGCCCGTTCCAGCGCCACGACCGGGCCCGCAACCGTTCCCTGCAGCAGCTCGCCCGGCGGCTGTCGGTGCGCTGCGTGGCCACCGGCAACGTCCACGCCCACGCCCGCTGCCGGGCCGAGCTGCAGGACGCCTTCGTGGCGCTTTCAAACCACGCCACGCTCGACGCCTGCGAGCCCCTGCGGCGGGGCAACCACAGCCACGTGATGGCCTCCCCGGAGGCGATGGCACGGCGCTTCGGAGAGCACCCCGAGGCGGTCCGGGAGACGATCCTGCTGGCCGAGCAGCTGACCTTCGACCTGCGCAGGGACCTCGGCTACCGCTACCCGGGGGCCGAGCAGCTGAGCGCCTCCCGGCGCCTGTCCGAGCTCTGCCAGCAGCGGCTGTGGGAGCGCTACGGCGACAGCGCCCCGGCACCGGCACGGGCGGTGCGGGAGCAGGCCCACGCCCGCCTGGAGCAGGAGCTGGCGGTGATCGACCGCCTCGGCCTGGCCGGCTTCTTCCTGCTGCACCACGACATGATGGAGCTCGCCGGGGAGGTGGCTCTCGAGGTCCGCGGGCCGGACTCGGTGCGGGCGCTGCTGGCCCCCGGTCGCGGCCGTGGCTCCTCGGTGTCCTCGCTGGTCTGCTACCTGACGGGGCTCTCCCATATCGATCCCGTCCTCTGCGGCCTGGCGCTGGGGCGGTTCCTGCACGAGGACCTCCACGGGCTGCCCGACATCGACCTCGACTTCCCCCGCGACGTCCGCGAGCGGCTGATCCCCCGCGTCCACGAACGCTACGGCCACGACCGCTCGGCGCTGGTGGCGGCCTTCCCGACGTTCCGCGCCCGGGGGGCGATCCGCGAGCTCGGCAAGGCCCTCGGGCTGGCCCCGGGGGAGATCGAGCGGGCGGCACGGGGAGCCGACCCGTTCGGCTCGGGGGAGGGGCTCCGCCTCGGGGAGCTCGTGGGGGCCCCGGGGGGTGCGAGGGACGCGACCCGTCAGGCCCCGCTGCGCTGGCGCTGGCTGGAGCGCCTGGTGGGCCAGGCCTACGGCCTGCCCCGGCACCTGTCCCAGCACTCCGGCGGGATGATCGTCTCCACCAGGCCGCTGATCGACTGCTGCCCGGTGGTCCCCGCAGCGATGGAGGGCCGGCAGATGGTCCAGTGGGACAAGGACTCCTGCGCCGACGCCCGCTTCCTGAAGATCGACCTGCTCGGCCTCGGCATGCTGTCGGCGGTCGAGCGCTGCGTGGAGGAGGTGGAGCGGGTGCGGGGGGAGCGCATCGACCTGTCCCGGATCCCGTTCGACGACCCTCCGACCTTCCGGGCGATCCGCGCCGCCGACACCGTCGGGGTCTTCCAGATCGAGAGCCGCGCCCAGATGCAGTCGCTGCTGCGCACCCGCCCCACGAACCTCGAGGACCTCACGATCCAGGTGGCGATCGTGCGCCCGGGGCCGATCCAGGGAGGGGCCGTGAACCCCTACATCGCCCGCCGCCAGCGCCTGCGCGAAGACCCCTCCTACGAGGTCCCGTTCGACCACCCGTCGCTGGAGCCGGTGCTGCGCGAGACGCTCGGCACGATCATCTTCCAGGACCAGGTGATGCAGGTCGCCGAAGCCTTCGCCGGCTTCGGTCCCGGGGAGGCCGACGGGTTGCGCCGGGCGATGAGCCGCAAGCGCTCCCACGACCGCCTGCTGCGCCACCGCGAGCGGTTCGTGGAGGGCGCGATGGTCCACGTCGGGGCCGACCGCGAGGTGGCCGAGCGGGTGTGGAAGATGGTCGAGGGCTTCGCCGGGTTCGGCTTCCCCAAGTCCCACTCCGCCGCCTTCGGGCTGCTCGCCTACCAGTCCACGTGGCTGCGGATCCACTACGGCCCGGAGTTCCTGTGTGCGCTGCTCAACGAGCAGCCGATGGGCTTCTACGCCCCCGACAGCCTCGCCCACGAGGCACAGCTGCGGGGCACCGAGCTGCGGGGGGTGGACGTCAACGGCTCAGAGGTCCTGTGCACGGTCCAGGAGGGGGCCGTGCGGCTGGGCCTGAGGTACGTCAAGGGAGCCCCGGAGGCCGAGCTGCAGGAGCTCGTCGCCGAGCGTCACCGCGGCGGACCCTACGGGAGCCTCGCCGAGCTGGCGGCCCGCTCCGGGGCCAGGCGCACCACGCTGGAGCAGCTCGCCTGGGCGGGTGCGTGCGACTGCCTGGCCGAGGACGGCCGCCGCCGCACGGCGCTGTGGCAGCTCGGGATCGCCGCCCCCGCCCAGGGCCCAGCCGACGCCGACGGTCCCGGGCAGGACACCCAGCTGGCCCTCCCGCTGGAGCTCGCCCCGGCCCCCTCCCTGCGCCCGCTGGGACGCTGGCAGCGGCTGATCGCCGACTACTCCACCACGGCGGTGACCCTGCAGGAGCACGCGCTGGCGATCCTGCGTCCCCGCCTGACGGTGCCGATGCTCGCCACCAGCGCCCAGCTCACCCGCCTGCCCCACGGCTGCGAGGTGGCGGTCGCCGGCCTGGTGATCGCCCGCCAGCGCCCCGCCACCGCCTCCGGAACGATGTTCCTGCTGTTCGAGGACGAGTTCGGGACGATCAACCTGATCGTCCCCGAAAGGGTGTACGAGCGCTACCGCCAGCTGGCCCGCACCGAGCCCCTGCTGCTCGCCAGGGGACGCCTGGAGCGCACCCAGGAGCCGACCCGGCTGCACCCCTCCGCCGACGCCGACGCCCCGGGTGACGACCTCGGCCCCGAGCAGGTCCGCCCCGTGATCAACGTCGTCGTCCGCGAGCTGGCCTCGCTCGAGCGCTTCCTCGCCGGCGGCCTGGAGGGCGACGAGGACGCTACCGGCGGGGACGTCCGCCGGCTGCGCTCGAGGACCGTCCCCGGCGAGCAGCCGGGGGCCGAGGAGCCTGCGGCCCAGGAGGTCGCCTCGAGCATGCGCGCCGCCGCTCCCGCCGTGCAGAGCTTCGCGATGGGCCGCCGCCGCTGAGGGTGGCGCCGGGGTCAGGGCCCGGGCGTCGTGAACAGCAGCGTCTCCCCGTCGGGGTCGCGCACCAGCAGCCCGCCGTCGCGCTCCTCGGGTTCGTCGCCACGCTCCCGCAGGCGCCGCCCGAGCTCCTGCAGCGGCTGCTCGCCGCTCAGCTCGAACACCACCTCCCGCAGCCCCGGGGCGGTGTCCGGAGCGCGGGGGGCACCCGCGCTCTGCCACGAGTTCAGGCCGATGTGGTGGTGGTAGCCCCCGGCCCCGAGGAACGAGGCGGAGGGCAGGCGGGCCTGCTCCTGCAAGCCCACGTCGAGGTCGTAGAAGCTGCTCGCTCGGGGGACGTCGGCCACCTTCAGGTGCACGTGCCCGACCCCCGTCCCGGGCGCGATCCCGGCCGTGGGCTCGCCCGGGGCCTGGGCCAGCAGGTCTTCGAGGTCCAGCGGCAGGGTCACCATGTGCACGCTCCCGGCGGGCGTCCTCGCCCACTGCTCGCGGGGCCTGTCAGCGTAGATCTCGATCCCCAGGCCGTCGGGGTCGCTGAGGTAGACCGCCTCCGAGACGCCGTGGTCGGAGGCTCCCTCCAGCGGCCACCCGGCGTGGGCCACGCGCTTGAGGGTGTCCGCCAGGGCGGCCCGGGAGGGGTGCAGCCAGGCGACGTGGAACAGGCCGCTGGCACCCGGGGGCAGGGGCGTCGGGTCGCCGATCTGGCTCAGCACCAGCGCCGGGTCGGAGCCTCCGGCCCCGAGCACGGCGGTCCCGTTCTCGCGGGTCACCGGCCCAAGCCCGAGGGTCCGCTCGTAGAAGTCGATGCTGCGGGGGAGGTCGCTGACGGCGAGCGTCACGGAGCGAATGCGCAGGGACGGATCGATCCCGCTCATCGCCCCCAAGCTTACGCCCGCCGGGCCGGCGTCAGGCGCGGTAGCGGACCAGCTTGACGTGGTCGCACCCGACGAGCCGGTAGTGCCGGTTCTCGGGCAGGTAGCGGACCACCAGCGTCTTCAGCCCGCGGCCGTTGCAGAACACCGTCCCGTGGCCGTAGATGAGGGCCACCTCGTCGTCCCCGGCTCCGGTCCAGATCACGTTGTGGCCGTGGCTGGCGTAGATGAAGTCGTTGCCGCGTCCCCCGTGGAGGTAGTCCTGCTGGGATTCGGGCTGGCCGTTGGGCTGGAAGTCGCCCCAGATCACGTCCCCCCGTTCACCGGCCCAGATGGTGTCGTTGCCGTTCCCTCCGAGCAGCTCGTTGTGGACGTGCTTGAGCCCGACGAGCGTCCCCGATTCGTTGAAGCGATGCTCCTCCAGGTGTTCGATCTTCGGCCACCCGGCGTGGCTGGCCTCACCGTGGGCGAGCGCCGTGAGGGCTCCCGCCGCCACGAGCGCCACGAGCGCCACGGGCGCCAGGAGCGCCGCGAGGGCCGCCGGCCAGCGGACGGTTCGCACCCGGCCCGCCGTCCCGCTGCCGGCCGCCGTGATCCGGCGGTGAGGGCTCGGTCGTCTCATCTGCAGCGGTAGGGTTGCCCCAAGTGCGGCTGCGCAAACTCGGATGGACGGACCTCGAGGTCTCGGAGATCAGCCTCGGCTCGTGGCTCACCTACTCGGGAGGGGTGGAGCGCGAACAGGCCCGCCGCTGCGTGGACGCGGCCTTCGAGGTGGGCATCAACTTCATCGACACCGCCAACGTGTACGGACGGGGCGCCTCCGAGACCTTCCTCGGGGAGGTGCTGGCGGGTCGCGAGCGGTCCTCCTACGTGCTCGCCACGAAGGTCTACTTCCCCATGTCGGACACCGACAGGGGCCTCTCCGCGGAGCAGATCCACAAGCAGATCGACGCCTCGCTGCAGCGCCTGAAGACCGATCACGTCGACCTCTACCAGTGCCACCGCTACGACGACGACGCGCCCCTGGAGGAGACGATGGGGGCGCTCACCGAGGTCGTGAAGGCCGGCAAGGCGCGTTACCTCGGCTTCAGCGAGTGGAGCCCGTCGCAGATCCAGGCCGCGCTCGACATGAAGGACGTCGCCCGCTTCGTCTCCAGCCAGCCCCAGTACTCGATGCTGTGGCGCGAGCCCGAGCGCGAGGTGATGCCGCTCTGCGCGAAGAAAGGCATCTCGCAGATCGTCTGGTCCCCGCTC